>DAIPLC010000018.1:0-15878 GCA_036769405.1 Acidimicrobiales bacterium | reverse complement strand
AAGGTGGCCTCGAGTTCGCTCACCGCCACGACTTCTTCGAGGCGTATACCGCTCGCGCTGAGCGAAGCGGCGCGGGTCATCGCATCGTCACTACGCGTATACGCAAAGACCGACTGGGCAATGACGGGGCCAATCCCGTCAATAGCTTCCAGTTCTTCGAGGTGAGCACTGGCCAACGATTCGTAGCGGGTGAAGGACCGGGCGAGCTCTCGCGCCGCCACCGGACCAACGTGACGAATACCGAGCGCCACCAGCCAACGGCTCAGTGGCGCCTTCGAGGCTGCCGCGATCGCGTCAATGAGTCCTTGCGCAGACAATTCGCCGAATCCCTCCAGCGTCAACAGGTCGCTGACCTGCAGGCGAAAGAGGTCAGCCACATCCCGAATCAGTCCCGCCTCGAGGAGCTGGTGCACGCGTTGCTCTCCGAGCCCCTCGATGTCGAGGGCCCCGCGAGAGGCGAAGTGGATAATTTGCTGCAATTGCTGGGCGGGGCAGGCCGCGTTGACACAGTAGGTATCGCTTTCATCCCCAACACGGGCCAGGGGGCCCGCACAGTTCGGGCACACCGAAGGAAAGGACCAAGCGGGACCTCGAAGGTGCCCTTCTTCCGGCACCGCGCCAACGACTTCGGGGATAACGTCGCCCGCCTTGCGGACAATGACGAGGTCGCCCGGTCGAACATCCTTTTCTCGCACCTGATCTTCGTTATGCAAGGTGGCCATGGAGACCGTTGAGCCAGCGACGAGCACTGGTTCGAGTACGGCGTAGGGTGTGGCGCGTCCGGTTCGACCGATCGACACTTCAATCGCGAGCAAACGGGTGGTGCGCTCCTCCGGTGGGAATTTTCGGGCGATGGCCCAGCGCGGCGCCCGTGAGGTAGTGCCGAGTTGCTCACGACTCACCAAATCGTCCAGTTTGATGACGGTCCCGTCGACGTCGTAGGGCAGGTCGTGACGGCGGGCCTCAAACGACGTCGCCGCGGACACCATGGCCTCCACCCCCCTCACTGATACGGTCTCGGCCGCGACGGTAAAGCCCCACGCGCCGAGTTGCACCAGCATCTGCTGGTGCGAGGCGAGGGCCAGGTTGGCGTCGAGGTCGACCATTTGGTAGGCCAAGAAAGAAAGAGGTCGCTCTCGGGTTACTCCCGAGTCCTTTTGCCGCAGTGAACCGGCCGCCGCGTTACGGGGATTGGCGAACTCCTTCTCCCCCTTCGCCCGCTGCGCCGCGTTGAGCGCAAGGAAATCCTGCTTCGCGAGGTAGACCTCGCCACGAACCTCGAGGTGCCCGGGAACGAGTCCGAGGGAATGGGGCACCGACGCGATGGTACGAACATTGTCCGTCACGTCCTCACCGACGCGACCATCGCCGCGCGTGGCCGCTTGTACCAACACGCCATCACGGTAGGTAATCGAGAGGGCGAGCCCATCAATCTTTGGTTCGACTGAGAAGGTCGGCACGACGTCCTCGCCGAGGCCCTTCTGCAGGCGCTGCGCCCAGGCTCGTAACTCCTCCTCGTCAAACACGTTGTCGAGGCTGAGCATCGCCTGAGCGTGAGTCACGGGGGAAAAGACCGTTGACGCGGGCGCACCGACCAGATTCGGGCTGAGCAGGGTGAGTTCGGGATGGGCGGCCTCGAGCGCCATGCGCTCCTTGACCAGTTCGTCGAATTCCCCATCGGGGATTGTTGGCGCGTCGTGGACAAAGTAGGCCTCAGCGTGACGGGTAATCTCCGCCACGAGGGCGAGGTAGCGTTCGCGGGGCGACGTCATCGAACGATGGCGGCGCCGTCCACCATGGTTGGATCGTCGAAGGCGTAAAACACCACGGATTGACCCGCGGCCACCGGACGAGCTGGTTCGTCAAGCGTCACGCACCATCCCGTGTCGTCGTGCTCGAGCACCCCAGAGAGCGGTGTGCCGTGCGCACTGCACTGGAACCATCCTCGGGTGCCGGCCGGAAGCGGCGAGCGAGCGAATGTCAGCGACGACTCGTCCAGACCGATGGTAGTGGTCAAAATATCCTCGAGGCGACCAACCGTGATGCGCCGTGTGCCGAGATCAACGCGGGTGACGAAGCGCTTTTCACCATGACGGTCAGGTAAGACACCCTTGCGCTGACCAACCGTCATGAGTTCCGCGGCCGACGTAGTACCAATAACGGCGCCGGAGGTGACGTCAACGAGTTCGGCCGTGGTGAGGGGAATGCGCGAGCGCAGGAATGCCTCGCGACCCTTTGATGCTTCGATGAAACAGACGTCCTGCGAATCAGGCTTATCCCAGGTGCGAAGACCAACGCGCTCGGCGTGGACGCGAACGGCGGCCTTGTTGAGGTGGCCAATCGGCAGCAGCAGCATGTCGAGCTGCTCGCCCGTCAGGTACCCGAGAACGTACGACTGGTCTTTCTCGGGATCGGCGCCACGGACCAGTCGAGGCCCGGCCGCGCTGGGAGCAATCTGGGCGTGGTGCCCGGTGGCTACCGCATCAAAGCCGAGCCGCTGGGCGCGCTCGAAGAGCAAATCAAATTTGATGTGCCGATTGCACTCAATGCAGGGGTTGGGATTCAGTCCGGCGGCGTATCCCTCGACGAAGGGCGTGACGACGTGGCGGTCAAATTCATCCGTGTAATTGAAGACGTGATGATCGATACCCAGTACCTGAGCGACCCGTCGCGCGTCATCGACGTCAGAAACACTGCAGCAGCCCGAGTCCGACGCGCCACCCCAGAGTTTGAGCGTGGCCCCGACGACGTCGTGACCCTCTTCGCGCAGCAATGCGGCAGCCACGGACGAATCCACGCCCCCACTCATCGCTACCAGCACTTTCATACGTCTAGTCTGCCAGTTCGCGTGTGACGGTCACTCACCACGAAGACGGCGGTGGGCCGCGGTGATGATGGCGATTGCTGCCTCAACGTCCGCCTGGGTGGTTTCGGCACCCATAGAGAGTCGCAGCGAACCCCGAGCGCGTTCTGGGGCTACGCCCATGGCGGCGAGGACGTGCGAAGTGACCACGGCCCCACTCGAACACGAGGCGGCCGCTGAAGCGTAAAGACCGGCCTGATCAAGCAAGAAGAGCATCTCATCACTGGCAATGCCAGTGAACGTGAGGTGGACCGTGCCGGGGGTCCGTCGAGCCGAGGATGCGGTCACGACACACCCATCGAGTTGGCTCAATGCTCGGGCCAGTTCGTCGCGAAAGCGTGTCACGCGAGCGTTGACCTCATCGCGTTCCTGTGCCGCGAGCGCGAGGGCGGTGGCGAACCCCACGCAAGCGGCCACATCGACGGTACCGCCCCGACGACCTTTTTCTTGACCGCCGCCCGGCGTCAGGGCGTCAACGGCGATGTTGGAGCGGAGTATCAGGGCGCCCGAATTAACGGGGCCACCAATCTTGTGACCACACAGGGAAAGCATGTCGATATCCGGGGCCCACGTCGCCAAATCAGTCCACAAGGCTGCCGCAACCGCATCGGAATGTGAGAGCACGCCGGCCGCTCGGGCGAGGCTGGCCACGCTCTCGAGTGGTGCCACCACACCTGTTTCGTTATTGGCGCTCATCACGGTCACCAGAGCAACCGAGGGCGCGGCGAGGGCGCGAGCCAGATCCTCAAGATCGACAACGCCATCGCTGTCTACCGCGACTTCGTCGGCCGACGCTTCCGGTAACTGATCCGTCAGCATGGTGATGGTATCGAGCACCGCGTGGTGCTCGGTTGGCGAGTGGACGATGACGGCCCGACCGTTGCGGCGATGGTAGGCCCGCACTGCACCGGCGACGCCCAAGGTGCAGGCTTCCGTGCCACCAGCGGTGAACACCACGTTCCCCGGCGCAGTGCCGGTCAGTTGCGCGACGACGTCACGGGCGTCCTCCACCGCCTTGCGGGCCTGTCGGGCCGCGCGGTGAGACCCAGAAGGATTACCAACCACGCCGTGCATCCACGGCGCCATGGCTTCGGCTACTTCGTCACGACGAGGCGCTGACGCGGCGTGATCGAAGTAGTACTCGCTCACGCAATAAAGAAGGACTTGACGTTGGTGAACTCGCGCACACCAGCGGTGCCCAGTTCACGGCCAAAGCCCGACCCCTTCACACCGCCGAAAGGCAGTTCGTTCATTGAGGCCACTACGGCATTGGCGAACACGATACCGACGTCGAGGCCAGCGATGGCCCGTTCAATCTCGTCTTCGTCCGTGGCCCAAATCGTGCCGGACAATCCCCACGGGGTGTCATTGGCGATACGAATTGCGTCGTCAAGGTCCTCGGCGACGTGAATGACGGCTACCGGACCGAAGAGCTCTTCGCAGCCGGCGGGCGAATCAGCGGGGACATTCGCGAGCACGGTAGGCGCGAAGTAGTACCCCGGCCCATCGAGTGGCGTTCCACCGGTCAACACGGTGGCGCCAGCGGCGATGGAGTCGGCGACCTGGGCCGAGAGTGTCTCGAACTGGGCCTTGTTGGCTAATGGCCCGAGGATGGTGGCGGGGCTCATTGGGTCGCCCACGGTCGCGGCGGCCATGGCCTCGGTGAAACGTCGGGAGAACTCCTCGGCGATGTCCTTGACCACGATGAAGCGCTTGGCACAGATGCAGGCCTGGCCATTGTTCTGCAGGCGGGCGGTGACGGCCAAGGGAATCGTGTGGTCGAGGTCAGCGGAGGCGGCCACGACGAAGGGGTCGGATCCTCCGAGCTCAAGGACGCACTTCTTCAGGTGCTTACCAGCGATCGACGCCACGGAGCGTCCGGCCCGGTCTCCGCCGGTGACGGTGCAGGCGGCGATGCGGGGGTCCGCGATGAGGCGCTCGACGCGGCCCGACTCAACGAAGAGGTTGGTGAAGATACCCTTCGGGAAGCCAGCGCGAGTGAAGAGACCTTCAACGTAGGCGGCTGAACCGGGGACGTTGGACGAGTGCTTCAAGACAATGACGTTGCCGGCCATGATGTTCGGCACCGCGACGCGAATAATCTGCCACATCGGGAAGTTCCACGGCATGACGGCGAGCAACGCGCCGAGTGGGTCGTAGCGGAAACCCGACTTCGAGGCCTTGGTCGTCACGTACTCGGTGGCCAGCATGCTCTCGGCGTGCTCGGCGTAGTAGCGCATGGTGAGCGCACACTTCGAGGCCTCACCCTTGGCAGCGGCAAATGTCTTGCCCATCTCATTGGTCATCAACTCCGCGGCCGCCGGAATCTCGCTCTCGAGCAGTTCGGCGACGCGGTTCATCAGCAAGCGACGGTCAGCGTGCGAGGTCTTCTTCCATTCCTCAAAGGCCGCGGCGGCGGTGCCCAGGGCGGCGTCAACGAAGGCCTCGTCGTGCGTGGGGTACTCGGCGAGTACGGCTTCGGTGGCGGGATTGATAGCTGTGAAGGTCATAGCGCCATTCTGCCACCTACGACGCGATCTGTGCCCTTCCAGGGCCCATATCAGTCCACCAGACCGAGCGAAATATTGTCAAAGCGAGGAGGAGGAGCCCAAAAACAGCGGCGGCCAACACGCTAACAATCGGAACACCAAAGCGGTGGGCCAAGGCCGACTGCACCAGTGCGCCAATGGGATAGAAGACTGAGAGGGAAAGCACGTAAATAGACAGGACGCGTGAGCGCTCCTTCTCCGGTGCGTGCATCTGCACTGAGGTATTCAGTCCCGTCATGCACCCCACGTACGCCGCCCCCAACGCGAAGAGCGTCAACGCCGACAGCCACAAAGTCGGCGCGTAGGCGTAGAGGGCCTCAAAGAGGGCCGATGCCCACAGCGAGCCCTTCAACACCGCAAGCCGCGACGTGCGACGGGCTACTGACGGCAGGACCAGTGCCCCGAGTACCGCACCGACTCCCTGGGCCGTGACGAGCCACGACACCCCAGACTTTCCGGCGTGCAAAACATCGATGGCCATGGCCGGAACGAGCGTAATAAACGGACTGAGGACCAGTCCCACGACACCAACGAGGGCAATGGCGTTACGCGCGCCCGGCGAGCGCATCATCGCGCGCAAGCCCAGAATGGAGTCAGCCACCGGCGTAAACGGTGAGGGCGTGATGTGACGGGGCTTCGAGTGAACGACCGAAAAGGTGACGACCACCACGACAAACGACAGGGCGTTGACCACGAAGCACCAGCCAGGGTTCCCCACGGCGAGCAGGGCGGCGGCCAAGACCGGTCCGATAATGCGACCCAAGTTGAACTGAGCCGACGAGAGCGACACCGCTGAAAGGACCTCGTCGGGGAGTACGAGGTCGCGCATGAGTGACTGCCACGCCGCCCACGACGCGGAGCCGCAGAGACCTTCGGCAATGGCGAGAACGCAGGCCAGTACCGGTGAGAGATGGTGGGTAAGTTCAGCGATCGCGAGTGCAAAAGCCGCGAGAGCCTGCAAGACGTTGTTGATTTGAATCCATCGTTCACGCTCCATGCGGTCGGCCATAACGCCACCGAGGGGTGATCCAACGAGCGCGGGCAGCCACGCGGCCACGGTGAGCAGTCCGAGCCACACCGCATTATGCGTGCTCAAGGTGAGGTAGACACCGAGGGCCACACTCTGCATCCACGTTCCCGTTGACGACACGAAGTTGGCGAGGACCGCCAAACGAAAGCTCCGGTGTCGGAGTGGAGCAAAGGATGCGGAAGCCACTGGGTCAGGCTACCGGCACAACCTATGAACGCGAGCGTTCTAACGCTTGCGCTTGAGAGCGACCAACCAGACCGACAAAAGGGTCAGGAGCGCTCCGAGAACGCCGATCGTTCGACCGGCACCGCGACGAGAAGGTGAGAGTCCCATGAGGAGCAGTGGTGCCGCGGGTGAGTGGAACGGGGGGAATGCCACTCACCCACGGCGCCGAACTTAAGCCTGGCTTGCGGCTTCGATTTCGAAGACGAGGTCAACCTTGTGCGACACAACGGCCGTGCCATTTTCGAGGGTGTTCTCGAAATTGACGCCGAAGTCGCGGCGGTCGATCGAGGTCTTGGCCTCGAAACCGATGACGGTGACGCCGGGCATGTAGCTGGCGGTCGCGCCGGTGAACTCGACATCAAAGTCAACCGACTTGGTAACGCCACGGATGGTGAGGTCGGCGGTCAAGACGTACTCGTTGTCGCCCTTGGCGGTGAAGGCCGTCGAGACGAGCGTCAACGTGGGGTGGTTCTCGAGGTCGAAGAAGTCGCTCGACTTCAGGTGGCCGTCGCGCTGCTCATTGTGCGTGGTGACGCTGGTGGCCTGAACAGTCGCGGTGACCGAGGAGTTCTCGGGGGTGTCGCCAATGGTGATAACGCCAGCGAAGTCCGAGAACGAACCGCGGACCTTCGACACCACGAGGTGGCGAACGATGAAGCCGACGTTGCCGTGCGTGCTGTCGACGTTGTAGACGCCAGCTGCGGGGAAGTTACTCATAGTTACTCCTTGTAAAGGGCACAAAGTTGTGCGCTTCTGATAATAGTTGATTATGCAACTACTTGTCAAACAACTGTTTACATTACAAATATGTGGTACGATTGACACATGCAGTTAACGTCCGATGTCTGCCCCACGACTGACGAGCGCGTGCAGCTCTTCGCCCTCTTGCTCGACACCAACGCCCGCCTTGCGCGATCGTTCGCCAACGTGCTCGAAGCGGAGTGCGGTCTCGCGCTCGCGTGGTTTGACGTCCTCATGCAGCTGCGGCGCTCGGAGGCGCGACGTCTCAAGATGAGTGAGATTGCTGATGCCATCGTGCACTCCAGCGGCGGCACGACTCGTCTCGTCGACAAGCTCGTCGAGGCTGGTTACGTGGAGCGCCAGGACTGCCCCACGGACCGCCGTGCCATCTACATTGCGATTACCCCGCTCGGCGACGCCAAACTAAACGAGGCGCTCGGCGTTCACCTCGCGTACCTCGATCAGCAATTGGCACAGCGTTTGAACTGTGACGAGCGGGCTCAGCTCACCTCGTTACTCAGCAAACTTAACGACGCGCTCTAAGCCTTCGTAATCCAGGCGAACGCCGCTCGCTCGTCATCGAGGTCCAACGTGGTGGGCTCTCCTGGTCCCGCAGCCTCCAGTACCTCAACAGCGAGTACCTCGCTGGCCAAGGTGCCAAAGCCATCACGGAGGTCGTCCAGCCCACTGACGTAGAGGACGATGCGGTCTGAAACGTCAAGACCCGAATTCTTTCGGAGATCCTGCACCTGGCGAACCACATCGCGCAGGTACCCACGCTTGCGGAGTCCGTCATCCAGGGTCAGGTCCAGGGCAATCACTTCGCCACCTTCGCGCGAAACGGCAAAGCCACCCTGACTCTTGACGCGCAGTTCCAGATCCTCACTCGAGAGAGCGAATGCGCCGGTGGACAACGTGACGGTCACGGTGCCGCCACCTTCGAGCGCGGACGCGGCGGCCACTGAATCGAGAGCCGCGAGCGCGGGCTTGAGCTCCTTGACCGCCTCACCGAGTCGGGGTCCGACGGCACGGAAGTTTGGTACCAGTTCGAAGGACAGCACTTCAGCCAGTTCCGATCCGTACTCAAGCACGTCGACGTTGAGCTCGTCTTCCACAATGCCCTCAGGGGGCAGTGCGTCGCCGGAAGGAATGAACACGAGGGCCCGAGCGAGCGGCTGGCGAACCTTGACGCCCGCTTCCGCGCGAGCAGCGCGACCAAGCGAGGTAAGTCGTCGGGCGACATCCATCGACGCCTCGAGCGCTTCGTCACGTCGTTCGGGCTCGCCCGTTGGCCACAGGGCCAGGTGTACCGAATCGGTCTCGGCAACATCGAAGAGCTCGCTGTAGAGCCGCTCGGCGATGAAGGGGCACAGTGGCGCCATGAGCAGCGTGACGCGTTGCAGGACTTCGAGCAACGTAGCCTGCGCCGCGAGTGAGTCAGTGCGTGGCGCCTTCGGGTCGGTGCGCCAGAAGCGGCGGCGACTCCGACGGACGTACCAGTTCGACAGGTCATCGATGAGACCGGACAAAGCGTCGGTGCCACCCAGAGGCTCGTAGCCGTCGAGGGCGGCGGTCATCGACTGCGTCACCGCTTCGAGGCGGGAGAGGACCCAGCGGTCGATGGCCGGTCGATCGGCCACGGCCGGAATCTCTGGATCGGCGGGGTCGAAGCCGTTGAGTGAGGCGTAGGTCGTAAAGAAGGAGACCGTGTTCCAGAGCGTGGCCAACGTGTCTCGTAGGGAGGCGTCGATGGCTGCCAGACTGGCGCGCGTTGAAGTCCACGGTGAGCCTTGGGAGAACATCCACCACCGCAGGGCGTCCGCACCACGAGTGTTGAGTACTTCCCACGGGTCGATGACGTTGCCCTGCGACTTACTCATCTTCTTGCCGTGTTCGTCGACAATGTGGCCGAGGCAGAGGACGTGCTGGTAGGGCGTGGCCCCGAAGACCAACGTGTTGACGGCTAGCAACGAATAGAACCATCCGCGCGTCTGGTCGATGGCCTCCACCACTAACTGTGCCGGAAACTGCATGGCCGCTTCCGAGCCCGGTACGTGGGGATACCCGACCTGGGCCGCCGGCATGGCGCCGGAGTCGAACCACGCGTCAATGACTGGTTCGACGCGGTGGGCCTCTCCCCCACAGATGCGACAGGCAATCACGATGCTGTCGATGACTGGTCGGTGCGGATCGATATCGCTCAGGTCACGTCCCGCGAGCTCCGACAACTCGGCGCGAGAACCGACGCAGGTCAAGTGCTTCTCGGCACATCGCCAGATTGGCAGTGGCGTACCCCAGAAACGGTCGCGCGAAAGCGCCCAGTCAACGTTGTTCGCCAACCACTCGCCGAAGCGCCCGTCGCGAATGTGACCGGGGTGCCAGTCGATGGTGGCATTTTCAGCCATCATGGCTTCTTTGAACTGACTCGTGGCGATGTACCAACTGGGCTTGCCCCAGTAGATCAGCACGGTGCCACAGCGCCAGCAGTGAGGTAGCGAGTGGCTGTACTCAAGACGCTTAATCAAGAGGCCGCGACGTTCGAGCTCGTCATTAATGTCGGCATTCGCCTCACGCACGTTGCGGCCGGCGAGCCAGCTCACCGCGTCGGTGAAGCACCCGTCGGGGCCCACGGGGTTCAAGGTTGGTAGACCGTTCTGTCGGGCCACGACGCGGTCAATTTCACCGAAGGCCGGTGACTGGTGCACGAGTCCCGTACCGTCCTCCGTCGTCACGTAGTCCGCACCGACAACGAAGCACGCATCAACACCATCGGGGAAGGCCACATCGTCGAAAGGTCGGGCGTAGTGGACTCCCAGCAGCGCGCTGCCGGGCATGGTGGCGTCTATCACGACGCCTTCACCAAAGAGTGACTCGGCCAGCGCCTCGGCCACGACGGTGCCATTGACCACGGCGTAGGTGATCTCGGGATTGACGGCGACGGCGACGTTGGAAAGCAGTGTCCACGGCGTGGTCGTCCAAACGGCGAGGTGGGTAGCACCGTGCAGTCCGGGGTGGGCCTCAGCATCGGTAATTGCGAGACGCACGAAGGCGCTCTGATCAACTTCGTCGGTGTACACACCGGGCTGACCGAGCTCGTGGCTCGAGAGGGCAGTACCGCAGCGAGTGCAGTAGGGCACGACTTTCAAGTCTTCGTAGAGCAACCCGCGGTCGAAGAGCTGCTGCAGTTGCCACCAGACGGACTCCACGTACGCCGGGTGGTACGTGTAGTACGCGTGCTCCATGTCGGTCCAATACCCGATACGGGTCGTGAGACGCTCAAACTCACCCACGTAGGTCAGGACCGATTCGCGACAGAGCCGCGTGAACTCCTCGATGCCGACTTGTTCCTCAATCGCCTTCTTACCCGAAATACCGAGCTGCTTCTCTACCTGCACTTCGACGGGAAGGCCGTGAGTGTCCCAGCCGGCCCGACGGGCGACGTAACGACCCTGCATCGTTTGGTAGCGACAAAACAAGTCCTTGTACACGCGGGCCCAAGCGTGGTGCAGGCCGGGCTTACCATTCGCGGTGGGAGGGCCTTCGTAGAACACCCAGGGTTCAGCACCCTCTCGTTCGCGCAGTGTGCGGGCGAACACGTCGTTGGCCTGCCATCGAGCCAGTTCGGCCTCTTCAATAGCTACAAAATCAAGTTCAGCGCTGACGGGGCGAAACACGGTACTCCTTTGGTGGATAGCAACTAAGCGTACTCAGCATGCGACTCTTAACGACCAAACGCCTCGTCTAGCCAGGCTGGCGTCAACTCCTCGAGGCTGGTCAAGAGAAGGTCGGCGAGGCCGAAGGCAGGCAGACGGCGGTCGGCGGTAACTGGTACTGCAATCACGGCCATGCGCGCCGCCTTGGCGGCCAGCACGCCCGCGGCACTGTCTTCAAAGACGAGGCACGACGTTGGTGTGGCGCCAATCGACGCAGCGGCGGTCAAAAAGACGCCGGGGTGTGGTTTTCCAAAGGGCTCAAATTCAGCCGAACTGAGAGTGGCGAATCGATCACGAATGCCAAAGTGCGCCAGGCTTCGTTCAATCAGAGCGATCGGTGTTGAGCTCGCCAGTGCCACCGGGCCCCGCTCGTCCGCCAACTCAATTGCTCGTAGTGCGCCGGGCAACAGCACGCCCTTCTCCTCGACGAGATCGCCCACGCGCTGGAGGAGCTGGGTCACGACTTCCTCGGGGCTCGGCCCCACCCACGGGTACTGCTCAAACCAGTACCGCACCACTTCACCAACGAAAAGACCCTTCGTAGAACGCTCGTTCGCGTCTTCGAGGGGGACGCCCAAGGCGCCAAAAATCTCCACTTCTGCCTGGTGCCAAAGGATTTCGGAATCAATCAAGAGTCCGTCCATATCGAAAAGGGTCGCGTGGAGTGTCACCGTTCCATTCTCTCATACCACTAACTTGGAATTTATGAGTCCTGTGCGTCGCCTTACACCCCCCGACGTCACACGCATTGCCATGCGAGTAGCGGATCAACTCGACGAGCACGCTCGTCGCGAGCCACTGGTGTCAAATCGTTTTCACCGCATCGAATTCGAACAGTCCCTCGCTGGGACGAGTGACCCCACCTGGGTGAACGACAACAATGGACGACTGACGGGTCACCTCTTTGGTGCGGTCATCGACGAACCTCGAAACGGGCGACAGGTCTGGACTGGTCCCGACGGTTGGAGTTTTGATTTAGAGCAGCATCTCGATGCGTTGCTCGAGGTCGCCTTTGACCATTGGCGCGCCGAAGGGGCCTCTGCCCACGTGGTCTGGGTCCCCGCCGGTGCCGAGGTTGAGCCGTGGCTCGCCCGCGGCTACGAAGTGTTGAGCGTCCGTGGCGGCCTCGCGATCGACGCGCCAACACTCCCGGATGTCGCCACCTTCGCCGATGAAGCACTTTCGGTCCGCCGAGGTTCCCTCGAGGACTTCGTGACGATTTTGGCCTTTGAGTCCATGGTCGACCTTGCGCAGGGCACCGATGTCGAAGCGCTCAGTGAAGCGGTCCGCGCCGCCGAGGAGGAAGACCTGCGCGAGACGCTCGAAGATCCCGAGACTATTTCGTATTTTCTCGAACGCCACGGGGTCGCCGTCGCCCACTGCTTGACCTTCCCACTACCTTCACTACGGGGTACCCACGACAACACTGTCTATTTGAGCGACGTGGCGGTCGAGCCCGAATCACGAGGTCGGGGCTATGGCAAATACATTGTCGCCACTGCCCTTCACGACGCCGCAAACGCTGGCTACGAGTACGCCGAAGTGCGCTGGCGTGTTAGCAACTTGAAGGGCCACGTACTCTGGTCGTCATTCGGCTTTCGCCCCACCTACGCCCAGCTGCGACGTCGTATTGACTAAACGAGCGTGGCCTCAATAGCGGCCACGAGTGCTGGGTCCTCCGGCGTCACCACCGGGGCGAAGCGAGCAATGGACCCATCGGGACTCACGAGGAACTTTTCAAAGTTCCAGCGAATCTCCCCCGCGTAGCCGTCGTCACCCTCGACTTCGTTGAGCAGTGCGTAGAGCGGGTGCTGGTGCTCACCGTTGACGTCACACTTGGCCAGCAGGGGAAAGGTGACACCGTAGGTCGTTGAGCAGAAGGTTTCAATCTCTTCGGCCGTACCGGGTTCTTGGCCCATGAACTGGTTGCACGGCACCCCAATGACAGTGAAGCCCTTGGCGGCGTAGGTCTTCTGCAGGGCCTCGAGACCCTCGTACTGCGGGGTCAGACCACACTTGGAAGCCACATTGACGATGAGCACGGTCTCGCCTTCGTAGGCCGCGAGTGAGGTGGGCTCACCGTGGAGGGTCTGCAGTGGCAAAGAGTAAAGAGTCATGCTGTCACTGTACCGTCGCGCGCGACGCGCCGACGCTTAGGTTAAGTCTGTGCGCGCCGTGATAATTGCCGATGCCGCCCTCCACGTGGAGGAGCGACCTACCCCCGTTCCGGGGCCCGGCCACGTGCTCCTTCGGGTCCGTGCCTCTGGTATCAATGCCGCCGACCTCCTACAGCGTGGCGGCTTCTACCCCGCCCCTCCCGGCTCGCCCAGCGATATCCCCGGCCTCGAGGCCATGGGAATCGTTGACGAACTCGGCGCGGACGTGGCGCCGGAGTGGCTGGGAACCCGCGTCTGCGCCATCGTCGGTGGCGGAGCGCAAGCAACGCACGTCGTCGTACCGGCGGCGCATCTGCTCCCCGTGCCCGACCACGTGAATGACGCTCACGCTGGAGGTTTCGCCGAAGCCTTTTCGACCGCCTACGACGCCCTCGTCGTACAGGCCGCGGTGGCGGCCGGCGATCGCGTGCTGATCTCCGGGGCACCCGGTGGAGTCGGCACCGCCGCTATTCAGATCGCTCGCAGCCGTGGGGCCCACGTCACCGCGGTCGTACGCCAGCGCACCCACGCTGACGCCCTGCACGAACTCGGAGCGAGTGAGGTCATCACGCTTGACCAACTCGCCGAAGCCGGCACATTTGACGTGGTGTTGGAACTACTCGGTGCGGTGCACCTCGAGATCGCGCAGCACCACTTCGCCCCTCACGCCCGGATCGTGATTATCGGCATCGGAGGAGGCGCCAGTGCGCAACTCGATCTCCGACGGGTGATGACCACTCGCGCCTCCATCACTGGTTCGACGTTGCGAGCGCGCAGTAACGGTCAAAAGTCTGAGCTGGCGGCGCTCATGCGCAACGACGTCGTTCCACTCTGGCGCAGCGGCGCACTCCACGTTCCACTCGCCGCCACCTTTGAACTTGATCAGGTCAATGATGCCTACGACTACTTCAGCCGACCGGGCAAGTTAGGCAAAATTGTCCTCACCATGCCGGCCTCGTGATGCTTCCGCACCCCTCTCGCCTCAGTCCCCAGCACCCCGATTTCGCGGCGATTATCGCCGCACACGAACGTGCGGTCGCCGCCGGTGAGCGCACGTATCTCGACCCCCGTACTGGGCTGACGGTGCAGACCAGCGCGACGCACCTCGAACGTGGGGCGTGCTGTAACAGTGGCTGTCGCCACTGCCCGTTCGTCGACTAGAGCAACGACCGCAACTGGGTAGAGGGAAGTCCGAGGGCCTCGCCCACGGGGCCGTAGGTGATCGCACCGTTGACGATATTCACGCCTTCGGCGAGCGCATCATCGGCGATGACGGCGTCACGCCAGCCATGACGGGCCAGCTCGAGCGCGTAGGGCAAGGTGGCATTGGCCAAGGCCTGCGTCGACGTTGCCGGTACCGCTCCGGGCATGTTCGCCACGCAGTAGAAGATGGAACCGTTGACCTCAAACACGGGGTCTGAGTGCGTGGTCGCTCGGGTGGCTTCAAAGCAGCCTCCCTGATCAACCGAGATGTCCACGAGGACCGAACCGGGGCGCATCCGCGACACCAGCTCGTTGGAAACCAACTTCGGTGCCTTAGCGCCAACCACGAGCACCGCACCAATGACGATGTCGGCGTCGAGACAGGCTTCTTCAAGGCTCAATGTGGTTGAGGCCACGGTGTTGACGGCACCATTGAAGTGAGCGTCGACCTGACGCAACCGATCAAGATTGCGGTCCAGGATCGTAACGTTGGCGTGTAGGCCGACGGCCATGGAGGCGGCAGCCTGACCAGCCACACCGGCGCCAATAACAACGACGTTGGCCGGACGAACGCCGGGAACGCCGCCAATCAACGTGCCTCGACCACCGCCCGGGCGCATCAGGTGGTGCGCGCCCATCAGGGGCGCCATCCGACCCGCCACTTCACTCATGGGCGTAAGCAGTGGCAGCGAGTTGTCACGGAGTCGCACGGTTTCGTAGGCAATGGCCACGTTGTTCGCGTTCACGAGTGCGTCGGTGCACTCACGAGAGGCCGCGAGGTGGAGGTAGGTAAAGAGCGTCTGGTTCTCGCGCGCGCTGAGTCGTCCGTACTCCTCGGCGACCGGCTCCTTGACCTTCAGGATTAAGTCGGAGGAGGACCACACGTCATCGGCGGTGTCGATGATGGTGGCACCGTTTGCGACGTAGGCCTCATCCTCGATGGAAGAGCCGACGCCGGCGGAGCGCTCAACGAGGACGCGGTGGCCCTGCGAGGTGAATTCACGAGTACCGGCGGGCGTAAGGGCCACGCGGTGTTCGTCTTTTTTTACTTCCTTTGGTACGCCGATGATCATCGTTGATCATCCTTTCTGTTCGATCACTTTCACGTTAGCCAGTCGCCTCGCCTCGTTGACGACACGACTGGCCTTCGTGCGAGCTTGGCTATTCGCCGATGGCGTGCATTACGTGCTTGACGCGGGTGTAGTCCTCGAAGCCGTACATCGAGAGGTCCTTGCCGTAGCCGGACTGCTTGAAGCCACCGTGCGGCATTTCGGCGACGATAGGAATGTGAGTGTTCACCCACACGCAACCGAAGTCGAGGTCGCGGGTGAAACGCATCGCACGGCCGTGGTCGTTCGTCCACACCGACGAGGCCAGGGCGTAGCGCACGCCGTTGGC
>DAIPLC010000143.1:0-3684 GCA_036769405.1 Acidimicrobiales bacterium | reverse complement strand
GATTGGCAATGTGCCACTGGCCCTGCTGTACGGCAACGGGGCGGGTCTTCCCGTAGCGTACGTGGTCGCGGCGCTCGTGCTGCTGTGTTTCTCCGTCGGCTACGCCGCCATGAGTCGCCGGGTCGTCAATACGGGAGCGTTCTACACCTACATTGCCCGCTCCTTAGGCAAGGAGGCCGGCGTTGGTGCCGCCTATCTCGCCCTGTTCTCCTACGCCGCCATGTCGTGTGGCCTCTCGGGCGCCTTCGGCTACTTCCTGCGCGAACTCATCAAATCGGCCGCTGGTGTGTCGGTGCCGTGGTATCTCTTGTCAGCAGTAGGGATTGCGATCGTCGCCCTCCTGGGCTATCGCTCGGTCGATCTCTCCGCCAAGATCCTCGGCTTTCTCATGATTGCCGAATTCGCGGTGCTGCTCGTCTTCGAGGTACTCGTTTTGGCGAAGAAGGGCCTGCTCGCCTTTCCACTGCAGAGCTTCAGCGTGCACCAAGCCACGTCGGGCTCGTTCGGCATTGCCGCATTGATTGCCTTTACGAGTTTCATCGGTTTTGAATCAGCGGCCCTCTACGGCGAGGAAACAAAGAATCCCGAGCGCAGCATTCCCCGCGCCACGTACATCGCCGTCTCGTCGGTCGGTGTCTTCTACGTCCTCACCACGTGGATCATCATTGGCGCGACCGGCGTCTCGCACTTAAAGGCCCAAGCGCACCACGACGGCGGAGTCTTCGTTCTCAACCTGCTGCAGCAGTTCGGCGGCACCACGCTGTACGACATTGGTGCGGTGCTGCTCTGCACCAGTGTGCTGGCGGGGTATTCGGCCCTCCACAATGCGTCCAGTCGCTACTTGTTCGCCCTGGGGCGCGAACGCATTGCGCCTCGTCGGTTTGGCGAGTACCACAAGGACTTCTTCTCACCACACATTGCGAGTGTGGCGGTGAGCGTGGTGACCACCGTGGTGGCGGTGCTCTTCGCCGTTACTGGTGCCGACCCCTACAAGGTATTCGCGGCCAGTCTGATTGCCGTGGGTACGTTGGGCATCGTCGCGCTCCAGGCGCTGGCCTCGCTCTCGGTCATTTTCTTTTTCCGCAAGCGCACTGACCGCACCACGTTCGAGGGAGTGGTGGCACCCCTCATTGGCTTCGTTGGACTGCTGGGGGCCTTCGTCTTGGCGACCACGCACTACAACACCTTGACCGGAAGTAAAAACACCCTTGTCAACCTGGTGCCGATTCTGCTCCTCGTGGTCACGGTCGGCGGGGTGCTGAACGGCCTCCGTCTTCGCCGCACGCAGCCGACCATCTACGCCAAACTCGCGCAGAGTCAACTTCGGGCAAAGACGTCGGTTCCTCGCGATACCCCGCCCGTTCACTACGAGAAGAAGTACTGCCTTGTTGGTGCCGGTCCGGCGGGGCTCGTCATGGCGCGGGCCCTGCTCAACGAGGGGGTGACCTTCGATTGGTACGAACGACACACCGACATCGGTGGCATCTGGGATATCGACAACCCCGGGTCGCCTATGTACGAAAGTGCCCACTTCATCTCCTCGAAGTACACCAGTGCCTTCTACGGCTATCCCATGCCGGAGGACTACCCCGACTACCCGTCGTGGCAGCAGATTCGTGACTACATTCGCGCCTTCGCCGACCACTTCGACCTCACTCGCCACGTGCGGTTGGGTGTGGCCGTACTCGAGGCCACACCGGTCGACCACGACCAGTGGTCCGTGACGCTCTCGACGGGTGAGACGCACGTCTACGAGGGGCTCATCAACGCCACGGGCGTGACCTGGCACCCGAATCGGCCAACGCTGCCGGGGGAGGAGCTCTTTCGGGGCGTTCTTCACCACTCCGTCGAGTACCGCTCACCCGAGGAGTTCACGGGCAAGCGCGTGCTCATCGTCGGTGCCGGAAACTCGGGCGTGGACATCGCCTCCGACGCCGCCCGTTACGCCAGTCAGGCCTTCTTGTCGGTACGGCGCGGCTACCGCTTTATTCCGAAGTATCTCTTCGGTCTGCCCACTGACGCACTGATGGCGGGTGTGGTTCTGCCACCGAAGGGTGTCTCGATGTCGGGTGACGCCACCGAGATGATTGACACGTTGGTGGGTGACCTCACGCGGTTGGGCCTACCCGCGCCCGACCACGATCTGCTGTCGAGTCACCCGATTATGAACACCCAGGTGCTCTACCACCTGGGTCACGGTGATCTCATCGCCAAGCCGGACGTCGCCGCACTTACCGAAACAGGTGTGCGCTTCGTCGACGGCAGTGAAGAGCAGATTGACGTCGTGGTCCTGGCCACCGGCTACTCCTACGCCGTGCCCTATCTCAATGAAAGTGATGACGAGTGGCGGGACGGCCGACCACAGTTGTATCTACGGATTTTCTCCCGACGACACCCAACGCTCTCGTTTATTGGCTACGCCGAGTTCGCCGACGCGGCCTATCGCCGCTTTGACGAAATGGCGCAGATGGTGGTCATGTCGATTCGCGCCCGGGCCACCGGTGTCCATGACGCCGATATTCGGTCACTGCTGCTCACCGACAATCCGGACCTCACGGGTGGTCACACCTACGTTGACAGCCCACGGCACACGAACTACATCGAAGTCGAGACGTATCGGCACTACCTCGCCGACCTACGCGACCGCTTCGACTGGCCCGACGTGACCGAGGAGACTTACCAAGGCCTTATTCAATCAGTTCCCACTGGCCGTTGACCTGGCGTGCGATTCCGCGCTCGGCGAGCTGCTTGAGATAGCGCTGGTGACCACGATTGCCCTTTCCAACGAACAGTGGCATGAGTTTCGGTAGGGCACTCGGAAAGAGCATGGCAATACGCACGAGCCAGGACTCGCTGGGCTTCGGATAGATCTCGAAGCGGGGCTTGTCGAGCATCTTCGTGAAGGCCTTGACCACATCGGCCGTTTGCTGCGGCGGATCCATGAACTGGAGGGAGTTGCCACCCTCGACCGCTTCGCGCTGGAGCATCGGCGTGTCGGTGGCGGAAGGCATCACGGACCCCACGGTGATGCCCTTGGCCGCGAAGTCCAGCGACAGGGACAACATGGCGCCGCGGAGACCGAATTTTGAGATGGTGTAGAGCGGTGTCTCGCCGAGTGGAAAGATGCCACCGAGTGAGACGGTGGTAATGACGCGAGGATCGTCGGATTTGTGCAGAAGGTCAATGGCGCTGCGAATAAGCCACAGGGGCGAGCGCAAGTTGATATCGAGCTCGCGGTCAATGCTCTCAATGCTGCGGACATCAAACCGGTCGGTGGTGGTGATGGCGGCGTTCGGAATCAAGACGTCAATCCGACCGTATCGTTCGGTGATGTCGGCGATCGCGGCCTCGAGCTGGGCCCGGTCCGTCAGGTCAAGGGCGATGGAGTGATGGCCGTGGCCGAACAGCTGGTCCATAGCGACGGTGAGGCGCTGGGCATTGAGGTCGAGGAGCACCAGCGTGGCGCCGCGAGAAGCGAACTCGCGGGCGAGGTGGCTGCCGATACCGCCAGCCCCTCCGGTAATGACGATGACTTTGTTCGCGTAGTTGTAGGCCATGGGGCGAGTCTATTTTCGTCGTCAGCTCTAGAAAGGCAAAAGAGCCACCTACCGAAGTAGGTGGCTCTTTTGCTTGGTGCGCCGACCGGGACTTGAACCCGGAACCTGTTGATTAAGAGTCAAATGC
>DAIPLC010000142.1:0-3695 GCA_036769405.1 Acidimicrobiales bacterium | reverse complement strand
TTGGCCGCCGCCCCGCCTTCGTGGACGACGCCGAACACGCGTTACCCAATGACCTTTCAGCCACAAGGGTTGCGAGCGATTCAAAGTTGCTTTCTTCGTCACTAACGCTCGGCGGTTGTGTGTCACCGCTTATGGCGTGGGAGAAATTTCTTTGTGGATAAGGTGGGGGCGTGGCAAAAGCACTCGTAATCGTGGAATCTGTTGCCAAGGCCACCCGTATTCAGGGCATGCTCGGCTCGGACTACATCGTCAAGCCCTCTATTGGCCATATTCGCGACCTGCCACAGAGTGCGGCCGACATTCCCGCCGACATTAAAAAAGAGCGCTGGTCCCGTCTCGGCATTAATGTCGACGACCACTTCAAGCCCGTCTACGTGATTTCACCTGATCGCAAAAAGGTGGTCGCTGAACTGAAGGCGGCGCTCAAGCAAGTTGACGAGGTCTACCTGGCGAGCGATGAAGACCGCGAAGGCGAAGCTATTGCGTGGCACCTGCTGGAAGTCCTCAAGCCCAAGGTGCCCGTCAAGCGCATGGTATTCCACGAAATCACGCCGGCCGCCATCACCAAAGCCGTCAACGAGACTCGCGACATCAATATGCAACTCGTCGATGCCCAAGAAGGTCGTCGATTCCTCGACCGTCTGGTTGGTTACGAAGTGTCGCCTGTGCTATGGCGAGTCGTTGATAAGGCTCGTTCCGCCGGTCGCGTCCAGTCCGTCGCCATCCGGCTGGTCTGTGAGCGCGAACGTGAACGCATGGCCTTCTCGTCGGCAACCTGGTTTGACGTCACGGCAACTCTGTCGGCCGCGACGACCTTTGACGCCATTGTCGAGGCCATTAACGGAGTCTCACTGGCGTCGGGTAAGAACTTTGACGCGAATGGGCGCCTCGACGCCAAGGGTCCCGTTGAAGTGCTGACGGCCAGTTCGGCGGATGCCGTGGCCGCGGCCCTTCGGGGAGCCACCGTAACGATTTCCTCGATTACCTCGACGCCCCGCACACAGCGCCCACAGCCACCGTTCATGACGTCGTCACTGCAGATTGAGGCGAACCGCAAGCTTCGCTTTGACCCCGAGCGCACAATGCGCGCCGCGCAGCGACTGTACGAACAGGGTTGGATCACCTACATGCGAACCGACTCGACCACGTTGTCGAACGAGGCCATCACCGCCGCTCGGCGTATGGCCGCCGACATGTTTGGCGATGACTACGTCGCTGACAGCCCCCGTCGCTACGACCGCAAGGTCAAGAATGCGCAGGAAGCCCACGAAGCCATTCGTCCCGCCGGCGAAAGCTTCCGGACCCTCGACGAGGCCCACGCCAGCCTCGGGGGTGACGAACTCGCCGTCTATGACCTCATTTGGAAGCGCACCATTGCGTCGCAGATGGTCGACGCCCGCCTCACGCAGGACCGCGTTCGTCTCGAAGCACCGCTGGGGACCGTCGCCGGCTTCGACGGACCCGTCAACGCCTCGCTGGTGGCCACCGGCATGCGCATTGAGTTCGCCGGTTTCCGACGGGCCTACGTTGAAGGTACCGACGATCCCGAGGCTGAACTGGCCGACCAGGAGCGACTTCTCCCACCACTCGTCGAGGGGGCCTCGGTGCCTGTCCTCGACGTCGCCATGAAGAGCCACGACACGCAGCCACCGGACCGGTACAACGAAGCCACCTTGATCAAGAAGCTCGAGGACCTCGGTATTGGCCGACCCTCGACGTACGCCAGTGTGATGAAAACTATCGACAAGCGTGGCTACGTGTGGAAGAAGGGTAAGTCGCTCGTGCCGGCGTTCCGAGCCTTCGCCGTGGTGAACCTTCTCGAAGCCCACTTCGCCGACCTCGTTGACTATCAATTCACCGCGGCCATGGAAGACCAACTCGACGAGATCGCCGAGGGTCGACAGGCCCTCGAGCCTTGGCTCCGCAAGTTCTATTTCGGTGACGAGACGGCGACCACGGAATTCGCGAAGCGTGGTCTCGAGCAGATGACCCACTCCGAACTCGATTTTGACTTCGCGGCCATCAACTCCCTCACGCTGGGTACGGCCCCCGATGGACTCGTCGTAACGGTTCGGGCCGGTCGGTACGGTCCCTACCTCTCGCATGGTGAGGAACGCGTTTCAATCCCCGAATCGACCGAGCCAGACTCACTGACCGTGGAGCGTGCTCTCGAACTGCTTTCGGCACCTAGCGGTGACCGCGAACTGGGCACAGACGAGGCGACCGGCTTGCCAATCTTCGTCAAGGCCGGCCGCTACGGACCCTACGTCCAGGTCGGTGAAGTTGCGAACGCCAAGGATGGCGAGAAGCCGAAGACCGCGTCGCTGCTGACGTCGATGGATCCGGCCACCTTGACCCTCGAGCAGGCGGAGCAACTCTTGTCCCTGCCCCGCGAGGTCGGCCCCCACCCCGCCGACGGGGTGATGATTCACGCGGCCAACGGACGCTACGGCCCGTACCTCACGTGGGGCAAGGAAAATCGGACCCTCGACGACGAGTCGGCACTCTTTACCGTCACGGTTGATCAGGCCGTCACGATTTTGGCGCAGCCTAAGACGCGCGGTCGCCGCGCGGCGGCCGGTCCGCTGAAGGACCTGGGCTACGACCCAGTGACCAAACTGCCCGTCGTCGTCAAAACCGGCAAGTTCGGTAACTACGTCACCGACGGTGAAGTCAACGCCACCCTTCGCACTGGCGACGCGGTCGAACTGCTGACGCTCGACCGAGCCTGCGAGCTCCTCGCCGAAAAGCGTGGCGCCGAGCCTTCGACAAGACCCCGCAAAGCAGCCGCGAAGCAATCGACGGCCAAGAAGTCAACCGCGAAGAAATCGACGGCGAAGAAGGCTCCGGCCAGTAAGGGAGTCGCCAAGCGAACGGCGACCGCCAAGGGGGCTAAGGCCAACGCCGCGCTAATTTCCAAAGCCAACGTCGATAACGAGTTCTAGTGCCCGGTCGTTTCATTGTGTTCGAGGGCATCGACGCCTCGGGAAAGAGCACGCAGGCTCGCCAACTGGCGGAGCGATGCGGGGGGCTGTTCACCTTTGAACCGGGTGACACGCCTTTGGGCGTGGAGCTTCGTCGGTGGTTGCTCGACGCCAGTACGCCGATGGTGCCCCAAACGGAGGCCCTGCTCATGTTGGCTGACCGCAGCCACCACGTCGCGACGGTGATTGCCCCGACGTTGGCCGCGGGCCGCCACGTGATTGCGGACCGTTTCGCCGCGTCGACACTGGCCTACCAGGGGTACGGACGCGGTGTCGATCTCGCCGCTCTGCGTACTGCCACTGATCTCGCAATCGGCGACTGCCGACCAGACATCACGCTCCTCATCGATATCGATATCGAAACGGCCAACGAGCGACGCGCCCGTAATCACGAGGACCGCTTCGAGTCGGCGGATGCGGCCTTTCACGAACGCCTGCGGCAGGGGTACCTCGAGATGGCCGCAACTGAGGATCACTGGTGCGTGATTGACGGTCGGGGATCGTTCGACGACGTGAGGGCCGCCATCGAGGCGACACTGGCACCACTGTGGTGAACGATATATTTACCCCGCTCGTCGGTCAAGAAAAGTCCGTCCGAGCGCTCCGCGAATACGCGCGTCACCCCGTTCACGCCTATTTAGTGTCGGGTCCGTCCGGCGCCCCGGTGGCCGAGACGGCCCGCCGGTTGTCCGCCGCCCTGCAGTGCCCCGA
>DAIPLC010000141.1:0-3721 GCA_036769405.1 Acidimicrobiales bacterium | reverse complement strand
GCCACTTGATTGTGTCGATGGGCTACCCCGCTGAGTACGGCTTCATCCCTGACACCCTCGGCGGCGACGGCGACCCACTCGACGCCCTCGTACTCACGGCTTACCCCACGTTTCCTGGCTGCCTCATTCAGACCAAGATTCTGGGCATGTGCGTTATGACGGACGAAAAGGGCGAAGACGCCAAGCTGATCTGCGTCCCGACCTACGACCCCGCATGGAAGTCCGCCAACGACATCACCGACGTGCCTCAGGCCACGCTCGACCGCATTAAGCACTTCTTCACCGTCTACAAGGACCTCGACGAGGGTAAGTGGGTCAAGGTTGAGAACTGGGCGAACCGCGAAGCTGCGCTCGCCGAGCTCGAGGCGTCGAAGGCTCGCTTCCAGGGATAACCCCGTACGACACAGGCAGTGCCTAGTGTCACTACATGGACTCGTTTGATTTCTCTGACAGCATCACCATTGCCGCTTCGCCCGAAAAGGTCTTCGCTCTCGTGAGCAACCTTGCCCTCATGGGGTCGTGGTCGCCCGAGAACACCGGCGGCGCGTGGCTTGATGGCGCTACCACCGCAGGGCTCGGCGCGCGTTTTGAGGGTACGAATAAAAGCGGTGATGAGACCTGGTCGACCACGGCCACCGTTACGCACTTCGAACCCGCGAGTGCCTTCGGGTTCCACGTGACGTGGGAGGAGTACGACATCTCTGATTGGCTGTTCACTCTCACCCCCACGAACGAGGGCTGCGAACTCCGCGAATCATGGTCGGATCGTCGACCCGCCTCGTTCCTCGAAGAGGACGCCGAAGCCGGCTTTGACCGAGCCGCGTTTACCCGTACCTCAATCCGCACGACGCTGGAGCGACTCAAAGAAACCTGCGAAGCATGAGTCTCTCAAAGTCCTCAGATCTGATGCGGGTGCTCGAGGCGGCGCGTTCTCCCGAGTGGACACTGCAACTCGCGGGTTCGGACATTGTGGCCGAGCACGACTCAGGCGTCCCCGGACTGCCCTGGACCGTGGTTGCTCGTCGAGGCGGACGAGGCATGCGCCTCTCGTTGTATCAGCCGGGCGATGACACCTCAATTGAGGGATCCTCACTCGGCGAAATTTCGGGCGCCGCTCGTGACATGGGTCGACAATTTCGCACCTACCTCGAAGAGGCCCCGCTCAACGACACGCTGTAAGTGTCAAGGTTTCTAAACTGACGAAGGACAAGGAGTGCCGTGCAATTTTCCCTGAAACAGTTTCCCGAAGCGCTTCACCCGCTCTTCAAGGCGTTCGACATTGACTTCGCCCCCAAGCGCCCACCGGCCACCAGCATGGTCGCCGTCGCCACGCTGGTCGCCATCGTGCTCTCACTCGCCGCGGACTGGGCACTCGCCAAAATTGGCATTGCCGTCTATCCCGATCAGCGCAACTACCAGCACTTTCAGTTCGGCGACTACGCCAAATTGACCATCATTGGTATTTTGGGAGCGGGAGTGGCGTGGCCCATTGTCGCCCGCATTTCTTCGAAAGCCAAGCGGCTCTACTTCAAGCTTGAAGTCATTGTTGTGCTCGTGACGTTCCTGCCGGACGTCGCAATTTGGTTGCTCGGACAGCCGGCCACGGCCGTCTTCGTGCTCGTGTGGATGCACCTGGCCATCGCGGTCATTACGTATCCCGTGATTGTCACCCTGGCCCCGGTGCGTTCACGCCGTCAGGGCTAAACCTCGACGAACGGGAAGTTGTGGGTCGCGTCAGTTGACCCGTCGTAGTACTGGACGAAGACCTCGTAGTTGTCCAAGCCAGCGATGACGTCGTAGGCTTCGCGGCCGCCACAGACGACGGCCGTCGCAAAGGCGTCGGCCATTCCGAGGTTTGGTCCGACGACACTGGCGCTGGCCGCGCGGGCACCGAAATGGCCAGCCTTGGTGTTGAAGAGGTGTTGACTACGTGCGTAGCCGCCGGAGGTCGCGAGGGCGTGGTCGAGGCGCACCGAGGTGATGAGCCGATTGGGGTCGGCGGCGGAGAGAATACCGGCGAGCAAGGGGGTCCCCTCAGCATTCGTCCCTGAAGCGACGATGTCGCCGGCGGCGTTCACAATGACACCGGTGAGGTCAAGCTCGGTGAAGTAGCCAGCGGCAACTTCCGCCGCCCAGCCCTTCACGAAGCCGGTGGGATCGAGTCCATTCGGCAGTGCCCAAGGATCGAACCATCCGCCACTCATCTCCTTCGCCACGGTGCAGTAGTCGAGCACCTCGCGAATGAGCGACGGTGCGTCCTCGAGGGAGAGCTCACCGCGACGAACCTGACTCATCGGGCTCTGAGGTTTCCAGAGCGAGAAGACCTCGTCGGCGGTACGGAGTGACTCCTGCGCCTTGGCGAGTTGGGAGTCGAGTTGAGGATGCAGCGAGGCGAAATCGAACGTCACCACGGTTCCCATTACTTCGAACCGTTCGTGACGAACGAAACGCGCCACCTTACAAGCCGAGCTTGGTGAGTGCGCTTTGTAGTGAGGCCTGGAATCCGGCCGAGGTGTAACTTGCTCCCGAGATCGACGCAATCTTGGCACTCTGGGCGGACATGGCCTCATTGATCAAGAGTGGAATGGCCTGGCCGTCAATGTACGCCGACTGACCATTACCGAAGTCGTTGAGGGACGCAACTTTGACGCTCTTGATGGTCTTGCCATTGACGGTCACGGACACCGACATGGTGCCGAAGTTGTAGTTATAGGTCGCACCAACCGCAGTTCGTGTCGCCGACACCGTGGTCGTGGTCGTTGGCGGCACCGTGGTGGTGGTAACGGGTGGCTTGGTCGTGGTAGGGGTGTGGTGAACGGTTGTCGTCGGCGTGTGGTGAACCGTGGTCGTGGGGTGCTTGTGCATCGCCACGTTGGGGGTTGCGCCATTCGCCGCCGTGCAAATGGTTGTCGTGGTGACCGTGTGAGCGGCCCGGGTGCTGGGCACCGAGGAGGCAGCGAGCTTGACCTGGATGGGTCCGGACGTTGACATATCAGTGCCGTCGTTGCCTTCGTTCCCTCCGTTGTCGTCACCGCCAAAACCATTGGAGCCACTCGCGCCATTGGGGCTGATGGGGATTGAGTGAATCGTCGACGTCGTCGGCGCGGGGGTGGTGGTTACCGGCGCGCTTGGTGACGTTGTCGTGGCGCAGCGGGCGTGACTCACGGCCACACCGGTCGATGAGGACACCGTGTTCGAGGTCGGAGCGGACGTCGTCGTTGGTACTGGGGCACTAGTCGGCACTGTGCTCGTCGAGGTGGCCGTCGTTGGCGAGGTGATGGTGGTCGAGGTAGTGGCACCACCGGTCGACACCGCACCGACTGATCCTGCACCACCAGAGAGCGACAGGTGAATCGTGGCCGGTGTGGACCGGAAGGTCAAGACGGAGGAGAGTCCGACGACGGTACCGACAAGAACAAAGGGGGCTCGGCGCATCATTAGAAGGTAAACCTTTCGTAGTGGATTTGAGAAGCAGGAACATTGAGGGCCGTTAGGACGCCCTGGACGTAGTTCATGAAGCCGTCGGGGCCACACATGAAGACGTCGCTCGAGGTAATGGCGGGCGCCAGTGAGGTCAAAACCGCGCCGTCAAAGGGTACTTCGTTCGGGAGACCGATGACCTCCGTGTACGACCCAGCGCGCGCGGCCACGAACTCGCGGATCTCGTCGCGGTGGGCGATCTCCTCGACGGCATTGGCCCGCATGATGAAGGTTACGGCGA
>DAIPLC010000017.1:0-16262 GCA_036769405.1 Acidimicrobiales bacterium | reverse complement strand
CCGTGGCGGACCTTCCCGCGATCTTGACCCTGTACGCCGCCGACGGAACGTCGCGCGTGGTGCCGTTGCCCGAACGAGCCCCGTACGCGTTCCACCGTTCCATTGTTGACTTCCTCGCCAACGGAACACCGATGGAAGTCAGTGCGACGCAGTCCCGTGACGTGGTGGCAATCATGGAGTCGGCGGAGCGTTCGGCGCAACAGAACGGCCTCCCCGTCGTTCCACAACTCCTTCGTTCATAGCGATGAACGTTCGCTGGGGTTTCCTCGGAGCCGGCTTCGTGGCGAGCCGAGGGCTCGCGCCGGCTGTCCACGCTGCCTCGGGTGCGTCCTTGTTTGCGGTGGCCAGTCGTGACCCCAGTCGCTCCGCAGCGCTCGAACCCGCCCGCGTTCACGCCAGCTACGACGCTCTACTCGCGGATGATGAGGTCGATGCTGTCTACATCAGTCTCGCGAACCACCAGCACCTCGAGTGGGTGGTGAAGGCGCTCGAAGCTGGCAAGCACGTGCTGTGCGAGAAGCCCCTCGGTCTGCACGCCGGCGAGGTGGCAGCCATGTTTGAGATCGCTGAGAAGCACAATCGACTCTTGGTTGAAGCGGTGTGGGCCAGGTGGCATCCTCGCTTCCGTCGCATGGTCGACGTCGTCGCGAGTGGCGCTTTGGGAACACTGGAGCACATCGATTCGTCTTTCACCTTCACTTCGGAGATGGGCGAGAACTATCGGTTGGACCCGGCCATGGGTGGTGGTGCGCTCTTGGATGTTGGTTGCTACCAGGTCCACGCCTGGGTTGCCCTGACGGGTGGGGCCCCCGACCTGTCGCTCGACCGAGTTGATCGACTGGTCGGCCCCACGGGAGTCGACATGACCACTGAGATCTCGGTACGGATTGGGAATGTGAGCGCTCACGCCCTGGCGTCGTTCGCTCTTCCAAATCGTCAAGAATTGGTCGTTCGCGGGTCAACGGGTGAAATGCGCACCGATGAGGGTGAGTCCTTCACCACGTGGAACGAACCCAGCTCACTGCGCATCGGTGACGAAGTGGAAACCTTCGCGTCAACCAACGCCTTCGTCGTGATGGTCGAAAACGTCTCGAACGTCATTGCGGGCCGCGATAGCTGGTTCGTTCCCGCGTCCGATTCACTGCGGGTCGCGTCAATTCTCGACGACATCGCTGCACTGCCCTAGGGCAGTTGCTGGATGACCAGTGGCAACACGGCGCTAGCGCCCGCATCCCGTAGTAGCGACGCCGCGTAGGTCATTGTCCAACCCGAACGGTAACTATCGTCGACCAGCAACAGTGGCCCTCGGGGGAGTGGCGTGGTCGTGTCCAGCGTGAGGGTCGACTTGAGATGCACCACTCGCTCAAGGGACGCCAGCTCGCCATGTGGTGCAGTGCCGGTTAAGCGGAACGGTTCAATCAATGGGATTTTTCCGACTGACGAAATGTGAGCAGCCAACGACTGCACCATCCGCGGGTGACGCCGCGACGGCAGTGGAATGACGGCGACAGGTCGTGTTCCCCACGTGCTTCGCCAGCGACCCAGGAGGGCCACCACGCCCGTTAGAACCTCTTCTGGGACCTCCTGATCGGGGCCCTGAATCAGACCAGGAATGGTCGTCCATCCCGGTGAGTCGGCGAATGTCAACGCCCGACCCTCGCTCGCACCAGCAATGCGCCCCTTGCGTCCCGAGGGCAACCCTGATGGCCACAACTTGCGTTGTTCAATAGTGGTGTCAACGCCACGTAGATGAACGCGTGCCGCCTCGACACGGGCCTCGTCAATAGTGCGTCCCGGCGCTGGCACATCACCCGTGCAGACCGAACAGCGGCCGCAGGGGCCACTGCTGGGGTCGTCGAGTGCTTCTTGAAGAAACTGCATCAAGCATCCGGCGCCGGCGGCGTAGCGACGCATGAGCTCGGCTTCCGCCCGCCGAGCCGACACGACCGACGCCCACTTGACGGCGTCGTAGCGGTAGGGCGTCGGGGTGCTGATCCAACCGTCGCTGACTCGTTCGACCGCATTTTCAACGGCCATAATTTTTAGAAGAGCCTCGAGACGCCCCTTGCGAATACCCGTGAGGTCGCACAGCCTCGCTACCGTCAATGCGCCCGGGTCACCAGCGAAGGCTGTGGTGACCTTTTCAATATTGCCCGGGTCGGGAATCGAGGCTGTGGCGAAGTAGTCCCAGAGACGACTGTCGGTTTCGGCGGGAAGAAGGACCGCCTCGGCGTGGTCGATGGCACGGCCGGCACGTCCGACTTGCTGGTAATAGGCCACCGGTGAATCAGGGCTTCCAACGTGAAAGCAGAAGCTCAAATCCGGTTTGTCGTAGCCCATGCCCAGGGCGGAGGTGGCAACAACGGCCTTGAGTTGATTGTCGCGAAGGCGGTCCTCAATGCCCTCGCGCTCGGATGCTTCGAGTTGACCAGAGTAGGCCGCGACAAGATGGCCCTGCGCAGAGAGGAAGTCAGCGAGTTGGGCCGTATCGGCGACGGTGGGAACATAGATGATGCCCGACCCCGCCGTGCGTGAAAGCGCTTCGTCGACCCACGCGAAACGTTCGAGTCCATTCAGTCCTGGTACGACCGAGAGGCGAAGCGACGTTCGCGCAAGACCACCGCGCAGGACCACCGTGTCGTCTCCGAGTTGACGGGCCACGTCAGCGGTGACCCGACTATTGGCGGTCGCGGTGGTGGCGAGAACGGGCGTGTTAGGGGATGACGTCAAAATCTTGCTGAGGCGTTGGTAGTCGGGCCGGAAATCAAAGCCCCAGTCGGAGATGCAGTGTGCCTCGTCAATGACAATGAGACCGGCTCCGGCGATCAAGGGAGCCATCCGACGGGCGAAGAGCGGGTTCGCTAGGCGCTCGGGTGAAACGAGGAGTACATCGACTGCACCAGATTCAATCGATCGCATAACCGAGTCCCAGTCGTCACTATTCGTCGAGTTGATTGTGGCGGCCCGGAGACCACCAGACTCCGCGGCGCTGACCTGATTTCGCATCAGCGCGAGGAGGGGCGAGACGACCAGCGTTGGCCCCCGACCAATCGAGCGAAGGGCTGAGGTGGCGGCCCAGTAGACAGCCGACTTTCCCCATCCAGTGGCCTGAACCACCAACACTCGTTCACCTCCGGCCACCAGCGCGCGGACGGCGATGGCTTGATCGTCGCGGGGGAGTGCGTGTGGACCGGCCATTCGAACGAGCACGTCACGAAGGTGGTGGTCGGCAAGGGCAACCAATTGGTTAGGCGTGCGAGTGTCGGAGGTCATTGAGTTCGTTTCGTTAGTGGTGATGTCAGGGTCGTACTTCTAGTGTGGCAGCCGTGCCCTAACGCCGATCGGGATCGAGGAATTGACGAAGTTCGGACGTCTGATCAAGACCAAAGATGTTCGATTCACGAGCAACATCGAGCAACTCTTCGACAAAGAGTTCCTGAGCCCCACGTCGTGGATCTTCTTCGGTGTCCTTCACGAACAAGATGATGAACCGTGCATCGCGAGCATCGTTTTTGCGACGCATCACCCGCCCCATTCGTTGAATCATTTGGCGACGCTGTTTGGAGGATGCCACGATGATGGCGAGGTCAGCATCGGGAACGTCGACGCCTTCTTCCAGAGTCTGGACTGAGGAAAGGACCCGCAAGGCACCCTGCTCAAATTGCTGCATGATGAGGTCTCGGTCATCGGTGGAGAGATCGGAGTGGTGGGGCTTTGTGGGGATGCCTTTCGCAGTGAGTTGTTCGGCAATAGCGTTTGCTGAGGCAATGGATTGCGTGAAGAGCAAGGTGCGATCGGCATCGTCGATTGCCCCGATGAGGGCCTGCACGGCCTCTTGCTTCGCGATTGTTTCGGCAAGAAGCTCTCGCTTTTCTCGCCATTTGGAGAGCCACTTGTTCGCGGCAATGGAAGCTTTCATTCCGCCACTGCCACTGCTCAGTCGCACTACCGCATCGAGGAATGCGCTGAACGGTCCCCGGGGGCAGCCGAACTCTCGAATGAGTTTGCGCCGGAGGGCGCGCAGGTCAAGGATGTAGTTCTGGTACTTCTGACGTTCCTCAACGGTGAAATCAACACCCACGAAGGCGGCTCGTACGTTGGTGATGACGCCGTCGGCGATTGCTCGGTCGTAGCCGATTGAAAAAGCCACGCGCTCGAAGTACGGAAGAAGGACAGTTTCGTGCGCACCATCCATGCGTTCGTGTGTGGCGGAGAGTCCGAGTCGTTTGTTGAATCGGTCGTCGAGGGCATCCTGATTCTTCTCGGAGGCACTGCGATGGCATTCGTCGACCACCAATAACCCTTCGGCCCCCTTGAGTAAAAAGGCCCGATTGCGGGCCGACGCGATTACCGAGACGATGACGTCACAGTGTTCCAGACGTTCGTCGTACCCATCACCAACGCGGCCCACGGTCAAATCCGGGAGTGACGCCGTAATCACCTCGACCCATTGATGAAGGAGCACAATGGTCGGAACCAGCACGACGGTCTTGCCGCAATTGCGGGCGTGTTCGTCAATTGCCGCCACGGCCAATCGGGTTTTGCCCGATCCCGTTACGGCATCAATGATGCCTCGACAACCACGATCGCGCCATCGCTCGAGAGCGTCACGTTGCCAGTCGTACAGGGCGTGAGGATTGGATGAGGTTGCGACTGGCGGGTTCCATTCCCGACGAGGGGCTGGGTTTACTTTGACAAAACGAGCGAGCATTTCCGGCGTCAGCTCGTCATACTCATCGGTGTCATCGTCAGTGTCGGCGAGTACCGGAACGGGCGCCGAGTGCTCGCCGTTGCGTTGTCCCGAGTTCATGACCGATTTCGAAGTAGCTACCGCATCGACGAGCCCTGCCTGGGTGGCTAAAAACCAACGCGGTTTCGTTTCGTCACTTCGGATGAAGCGAGCATCGTTGTACAGCACGGGGTTGATTGTCCCCTTGGGGACCTTCAGCGTGGTTGCCAGTGCGGGTGCGTACTGCCCCGGTGTTTCTTCCAAGAGCCGCGCGAGTTGATTCGCGAGCTCGCCGGTATCAAATGATGTCAATTAGTCCTCAGTCCCTAGGTCGATGACAGTAGGGACTGGCTGTGACACGAGGTTCGAAGCGAGTACTCGGAGTGGATTATTGGCGAGTGCCCTGGACGCTTGTGGCGGGAAGAAAACCCGCCTTTGAGGTTCCCGTCATGGTGTCGCCGTCAATGACGACGTCGAACTTCAGCGTCAATTTCATCGGCGTCGTCACGTCCTGTAACCACAAGACCTGATCGCCGTTGACAACCACATCGCGAATCGGCACGGTTTCGTCCTCCGAGGTCGCTTCGCCGCCAATGACGCCGTCAGTGTCGGTGAAGACGAACGAGACGTCCATGTTGCCAATGGGTGTGCGGAGTACGACGTCCTGCTGTCGACGAGTCCTACTGGTCCATTTGCGATGCCGACCACTTCTGGTACCTGCGTTAGCAACGTCATTGCGCCGACGACCACCTGTACGGTGGGCGGCCTGTCTACCGGCGTCAAGTATTACGTAGAGGTCAAGGCGGCCAACGCAGCGGGCTTCAGCCCAGTTTCCAAGGTGGCGAGCGCCACCTCGAATTAGGGGCGGCTGCCCGCCTCTGCGAGGTGCAGGCTATTCAGCGTAAGGACCGCGTTGGCAATCTCGTCAAACGTGAGCAGTTGCACTGACGAAAACTCGTCGCTGGCCGACTCAATAGCCGAAAGCGCCGCCATCGTGGCCGGTTCCGCATCGGTGTTGTCTAGGATTCCATTGACGCAGATGCTCCGGAAAGCGTGCAGCGCGTCGCTGGCGGACTTGGGAATTGGGTCCGGAAGAAGTCGTAGAGCGTGGAGTACTCGCAGGAGACGCAGGCTGGTCGCCAGCGTGCTCTGCAAGGGCGCCCCGTCGGGACGCATCGAGGATGGCTCGTCGAGTGCTTGCGCAACCACGCTCTCCGCCCTTGAAAACGCCAGGTGCGCACGACGCGAGGCTGCCACAAGGGCGGGATCTGTGGCGCTTTGCTCAAAGTGCATGACGATGTCGAGATAGTGGGCGAGATCACCGCGAAGCGCAAGTAGAGCGTCGTCAACACTGGTTTGTGGTGACGAGGGCCACAACAAATAGGCGCTGGCCGCAATGATCGCGCCAATGGTCACGTCGAGGAGTCGTTCCCCCGCGTTGGCGATGGTGTTCGTGGTCGTTATCGACAGCATGAGGAGTACGAGCGATGACACCAACCCGATGGCGACCGAAAAACTAGCCGCCCACACCGCGTAGGAGAGGGTGGCGACCACCAAGACGACCACCGCAATGACGGCGTGGGGCGGGTGAAATTGGGCCGCGAAGAGGGCCGCTGCCGACGCGCCCAGTGCCGTGCCAATGACGCGACTGAGCCCTCGACGCAGCAACGTTGTGTAGTCGGGCTTCAAGATAACGGCGACCGAGAAAACGACCCAGTAGCCGCGGGGGAGTCGGGTGACCTCGACGAAGGTATTGGCGACCACAACGGCAATGGTGAGTCGGATGGCGTGGCGAAATGCGGTGTCGTCGGGCGTGAGGTGCGACCGAACGAGCGAGAACCGCTCACGCCACGTCGCCCGAGAGGACGGTGACGGTGAAGTTCCTACGCCGCGGACCTCATCACTCAGACGCGTCATCCGCGCTAACTGGCGGCAGGACTGCATCTGTGTCCGAAGCGATGAGAGGTGGTACGCACACTGGCGGGCGATGGCGTTGGCGTCGGACTCTTCGTCACCGAGGAGGTGTTGGAGTAGGTCGAGGCGTAGTCGCATGGCTTGCGGCGGTGTCACGGGGTTATCTGCGGGATGGCGAATTTCGAGCGCGATTGATCGCAGGGCGTCGGCGTAGGTGCGCAACGAGTCCTCGATGGCTACCCGCACTAGTGGAACGTCGTAGGCCGTTAGTCGCTGGCGAAGGCCGGCCACCGTGGTGAGTTCGATCCGGGAACGTCGCAATTGGTCGACGACGGCGCGGAGATCTCGCGCATCGGCGCGTCCAAAGAGCGAGACCGGCGACAACACGCGCTCTGCCTCATCGATTGCTGCCAGAGCCGCGAGGGCGGATTCCTCCGGAGCGGCCGTGGCGTAGGAGGCCAGCGCGTCAAAGGCTGACGTGACGCTGGCGCGTTGCGAGCGAAGCGAAGCGGGGAGTCGAAGAATGACGAGCGCCGCTACCTCGCTCAGCGAGCCAATGCCCACCAAAGACGCGAGGATCAGGGCCTGCAGGGGTGAATGCGCCGTCCGACCAAGAACGACGTAGGCAACAATCAGCTGCGACCCAATGATGCCCTGCGTTAGTCCAAAGATGACCGCCATGCCGGCAACTAAGCAAAGAGGGACCAGTAGTGCATCGTGCAGGAGGGGAATGGCGCCGGTGGCGGAGGCCACGAAGACACCAATGGTGATGCCGAGTACGTCGGTAAGGGCCAACCGGAGGGAGAGCTGTGGGGCACCGACCAGCGACACAATGGCGACGAGATTCGCGCCAATGGCCATGGCAACCGCATTCATCGGCGTGGTGAAAACGAGGCCGATGGCAAATACCGCGGCGACGGGTAAAGCGGTGACTAAGCCTCGTACGGGGGTAATCGACGACACATTGAGGCGGAGGGAGGCCAGGAGGGCCTGGCGGTAGGTGCTCACCCCTCGAGCGGCTCCACCAGTTCGACGGCGAGCAGTGGGGCCGAGGCCTTGGAGATGCACTCATTGAACTCGGAGGCACCCGTCGAGTCGGCCACGACACCGCCACCCGCCTGCACGGTGGCCACGCCATCGCGCAACGCCACGGTCCGAATGGTGATGGCGAAATCAGCGTCTCCGTTGAGGGCAAAGTAGCCAATGGCGCCACCGTAGGGTCCGCGCGCGGCCTGCTCCGCTTGGTCGATGAGGGACATGGCCCGCACCTTCGGCGCACCGGTCAACGTGCCAGCCGGGAAGAGTGCACGGAATGCGTCAAAGGCATCAACGCCACGCCGGAGGGTTCCGCGCACCTGACTCACGATGTGCATTAAGTGGCTGAATCGCTCAACGTGGGCTAGGCGCTCTACCTGCACCGAACCGGGCTCGGCCACTCGGCCAACGTCGTTTCGGCCCAGATCAACCAACATGACGTGCTCGGCAATTTCTTTTTCGTCGGCCATGAGTTCCGCTTCGATGGCGAGATCGGCTTCGTCATTGGCGCCCCGTGGGCGAGTGCCCGCGATCGGTCGTGTGGTGACCACACCTCCGGTGACCTTGAGCAACATTTCGGGCGAGGCGCCGACGATGTGACTGTCACCGTTATCGAGGAGATACATGTAGGGCGAGGGGTTGAGAGCGCGCAAGACGCGGTAGAGCGTGAGTGGTGACGCCGTGAAGGGGCGGCGAAACTGCTGACTGGGCACCATTTGAAAGATGTCACCAGCCACAATGTGTTCCTTGGCGATATCGACGGCCGCGCTGTACGACGCCAAGGTTGCGTTCGAGTATGAGGCGGCGCGCGTACGAATATCGATGGTGCTGCGGCGCGATGGCGCAAAAGCCACGAGTCGTTCAATGTCCTCATTAGTGGCGGGCGACGGAGCCAGCAAGGTGGCTACAATGTCGTCGAGACAGGCTCGACGTTCGTTGTAGTGAGCAGTGGCGTCGCCATCGCCGAGGAACGTTGTCAGCACCACTGCGGTGGTGGTGTGACGAACATGGTCGCAAATGAGCATGGCACCGGGGAATGAGAAGTCGACGTCGGGCCAGGGGTGATCGCCCAAATCCTTCGGCAGTCGCTCGATACGACGCACGTAGTCGTAGCTCACAAAACCCACGGCACCACCGAGGAAGTTTGGTAGGTCCTTGGGCTGGAAGAGCCGGTACGGCGATAGTTTTTCCCGCAGTAGCACCATTGGATCGATGTCGATGGCCGGCGCACCCTGAAGTCGTTCCGCACTTGGGCCCACCGTGAGGCGCCACTGTCGATCGAGGCCAATGAAGGAGTAGCGACCGCTGTCCTCGCCCAAGGCAGCACTTTCGAGCAGGAAGAAGGCGGAGGTGTCAAGGAAGCGTTGGTAGAGCGATACGGGTGTTTCCCGATCGAGCTGCAGTGTCTGCACGAGGGCCACAGTGTTGTATCCCTGTGCCCGGAGGGCTTCGACTTCCTCAAACGAGTACGGTTCCATACCTCAAGGTTAGACACCAGTACGAACCTTTAGGATGACGGGGTGGCAAAGCCGACTCGAATACTGGTCATCGACAACATCGACTCCTTTGTTTTTAATTTGGTGCAGTACTGCGAAGAGTTAGGCGCAGAGGTTGCTGTCCGTCGCGTGACGGATCTGCAGCTCGACGAAGTCTTCTCTGGCGACTACGACGGCGTGCTGGTCTCTCCTGGACCGGGGCACCCCCGTGAAACGCCACTACTCTTCGACGTGATTCGCGGCTGCGCCTCTCGCAGCATCCCCCTCCTCGGCGTCTGCCTTGGCCTCCAGGCCCTCGCCGAGGCGTACGACACGCCGGTCATTGTCGCTCCCGCTCTCCGCCACGGGCGTTCCTCGTTGGTGAGCCATGGCGGTGAAGGGGTCTTCGCAGGGGTGGCCAATCCGGTCGTGGCAGGCCGTTATCACTCCCTGGTGGCTGACCGCAGCGTTCTTCACCCGGATCTGCGCGTGACCGCTGAAACTGCCGACGGCCTCATTATGGGCTTGGTGCATGCGACGGCCCCACTCGAAGGAGTGCAGTTCCACCCAGAATCGGTGTTGACGCAGGACGGGTACCTGATGGTCGCCAATTGGTTGGTGCGCTGTGGCGTCCTCGATGCCGTAGCGACGGCACAGGCGCTTAACGAAGCGGCGGAAGCTCGCCGTAGCTCGCTGCCGTCACCCTCGGGGAACTAAAACCGCTGTCCGACGCCGACGCGCACTTCGGTAATGTCGTCGCCATCTCGGGAAACTCGGTATGCCGCAGGTCCCGTGGCGGGGTCAACGTCCATGTCAGCCACGACTTCGGTGGGCTCCACGCCCTCGTACCAGATACCTACGTGGTCGTCCGTGCAGTAGGCAAGCGGCGTCACGACCCCGTCGCGCATGAGCGAATGAAGCAGCGGTCGTCGCTGGGCCTCCGCGTCGTAGTGAACGCCGTTGGCGTAGGGCAAGAGGGCCAGTCCGTTGGTAACGGGGCGCAGTGTTTGACCGAAGGAGTCAGTCGTGCCGCCGGTGTGCCAGCAAATCGAACCGGCCGATACGCCCGACAGGATTACGCCGCTCTCCCAGGCTTCGCGCATGGCACTGTCGACGCCGTGCAAGCGCCACAGCGCCAACAGGTTCGCCACTGAGCCACCACCGACCCAGACTAGGTCAGCGCCCGTCAGAAGCGCTATGGGGTCTCCGGAGGGCTGAGGGAAGAGACGGAGTTCGGTGACATCGCATCCGGCCGCGCCGAAGGCCTCGTAGTAGCGGGCGTAGCTCGCGTCAGGGTCGCCGAGGGCAGTGCCAAGGACGCAAACCGTGGGGCGAGTCTTACCCGTACGGGCGAGGGCGTCGAGCAACATCGAGCCCAGCCGGCGGGTCTGTTGCGTGGGACCTTCGACGAAGCCACCACTGGTCGCGAGGATACGGGACATGGTCATGCGGTCTCCAAGTGCGTGTCAAAGAATGCGAGGGTGCGGCGATAGGCGTCGGAGGCGGCTGCTTCGTTGAAGTTGTTCGGGCGACCGTCACAGTGAAAACCGTGTTGCGCCTCGGGGTAGCGAACAACCTCCGTGGGCTGTGAACTTTCGCGAAGGGCCTCTCGCAGTGCCTCAACCTGATCGATAGGGATACCGGTATCGAGGTCGCCGTAGAAGCCGATGACCGGACACAACACACGAAGAGCGCTCTCGATTTGAGGTGGCAGGCCGAAACGCCCTACAGCTATCCCACTGCCGTAATACGGAGCGGCCGAACCGACGATCCCGAGGGTCGCCGTGTACAAAGTAACGGTACCGCCCATGCAGTACCCGACGATGCCCGTGCTCGACGCACGGTAGCCCGCCGCAACGAGGAACTGACTGCTGGCCCGAAGATCAGTCTCGATGTCGGCTTTGTTGAGTTGCCCCATGTGAGTCATGGCTTCGGGGAAATCGTCGTAGGCAATCTCCGGCGAACCCGAGCGGTGGTAGAGCAGCGGCGCAACGACGTAGTAACCCTCGGTGGCGAACCGCTCGCACACCTCACGTATGTGATCGTTGACCCCGAACGCTTCTTGAATCACGATAAGCGCACGTGGGGCACTAGGTTCGCCGGCGACGAAGAGGGGCGTGGTGTCCTGGACGATGACGCTCATTCGAAGATCGGTCCCAAGGTACGACTGCGCTTGAGTTCGAAGAACCCGGGGAATGAGGCGACGGCCACGACGCCGTCGTACAGCCGACCCGCATCCTCGCCCTTCGGCGCAGGGGTAACGACCGGACCAAAGAAGGCGACATCACCAACGTGGATGACGGGGGTGCCAACGTCAAATCCCACAGCGTCCATACCGGCGTGGTGGGACTGGCGAAGTTCTTCGTCAATGCTGTCGCTCTGCCCGACAGCGGCGAGGTCGGCGTCGAAGCCGCAATCGGCCAGGACAGCAGCGATAGTGGCGGCGAAATCGTCCCGTTCGTTTTGAATGTGAAACCGCTGGCCCCAGTTGTCGTAGAACGCTTCGAGGCCTTCATTGCCGTAGCGCTGTTCCACGGCGAGCATCACCCTCGCGGGGCCCCACGCTTGCTGCATCAGCTCAACGTACTGTTCGGGCAACTCTCGGCCCTCATTGAGCACCGCAAGACTCATGACGTGGAGCTGCACCTTGACGTCACGGACCATCTCCACTTCCTTTAGCCAGCGTGAGGTAATCCACGCCCACGGGCAAACCGGACAGACCCAGAGATCGATTGTTTCAGTCATGCTTCATTCCTTTTAGCAAAGGCCGCCACAATGTGGCTGACCGCGTTAGTGACACCGACACACATGTCGAGGTCGAGCATTTCGTCGATGGCGTGGGCGTTCGAGTGGGGGCCGAGAACGCCAGTCGCCACAAACTGAACGTCCGGGTACCGAGTGGCCAGGCTCGCCAAAAACGGGATGGATCCACCCTCGCCAGTGAAGCCGGGTCCTCGTCCGAATGCCTCGACTGACGCTTCCTCGACGGCGTTAGCGAGCCACGGCGCCAGTTCGGGAGAGCGCCACCCCTGACCGGCGGCACTGTCGCTGACGGTTATGAGCGCGCCATGAGGAGGATTAGTGGTGAGGGCAGTCGTCACGGCGTCTAGGGCTGCCGTAGCGTCGGCGGTCGGTGGAAGGCGCAGCGACAAGGTGGCTGCGGTGAAGGGGCGTAGGACGTTGCCCGCGATGTCGGTCGAGGGGATGCCATCCATGCCGATTACCGACAGCGTCGGCTTCCACGTCCGATTGATGATGCGGTCGAATGGACCCTCACCCATGGGAACGAGGGAAGAGACAACGGGAAGTGCTTCGAGGGTGACGTCGCCGAATTCGTTCGCGGTGTCCGTCGCAGCGGCAATAACACTTTCGGGGATCTCGACGTGGAGTTCGCTCAGTGCGACAACACCCGTCGCCGCATCCTCAATACGGTCGAGCAATTGCCGAAGAATTCGGAATGATGATGGTACGACGCCCGACCCCATACCGGAGTGGACACCCTGCTCGAGCACCTCGACGCGAACTGTGGTGTTGACGACGCCGCGAAGGGACGTGGTGACCCACAAGCGGTCGTAGCTAAGGGCGCCCGAGTCGAGACAAATAAGCAGCTCAACTTGACCCAACTTGGGAGCGAGGTAGTCGAGGTACGCCTCCAGATCGGGGCTGCCACTTTCCTCACTGGCCTCGATGAGCACCACGCAACGTGGGTGCGGCACGCCGTCACGTTCAAGTGCCTCAATGGCCAACAGTGCAGCAAACGTCGAGTAGCCGTCGTCAGCTACGCCACGACCGTAGAGGCGATTCTCACGTCGCACGGGCGTAAAGGGGTCGAGCCCTTCGGACCAGTCACCGAGCGGCGGCTGCTTGTCGAGGTGGCCGTAGAGCACGACCGTCCCGCGGTCGTCGTCCTTCTCTTCGTCGTCAGTGGTTGCTTCGATGACGACGCACAACACCGGCGTCCGATTGTCAAGGCGGTGAATGGTGACGTCGGCGGCGTCAAAATCGAGGCCACGAGCAAACTCGGCCAGCAATTCGGCGGCCTCGTCGATGGCACCGTGCGCTACCCAGTCGGCGTCGAAAGCCGGCGAGAGGCAGGGGATTCGGGTGTACGTCTCGAGGAGGGGCAGCGCGTCGCGTTCAAAGTCGGAAAGTGAAATGGCCATAGGGCGAGATTACTTCGCGCTTCGCACGCGGTGGACCTCTTGCCAGCAGTACCAGGCAACCGATGACTCATTCCCGGCGAAGCGTTCCCCTTGTGATCGAAGGTCCTTCTCGCTGATGGTCTCGTCGAGGTTATGCACGAGCGACCAGCCCACCCGTACCCCGTAGTCACCGACCGGCCACACGTCGTGGCGGCCAAGCGTGTGCATGAGGTACATCTGCACGGTCCATGGTCCGATGCCCTTGATGCGAACGAGTTCGGCGGTGATGTCGGCATTCGAGCGACGACCGTGGGCGGCGAAATCAACCTCGTCAGTGATGACGGCCTGAGCGAGGGCAACCATGGCGTGCGCCTTGGCTCGATTAAGACCGGCGGATTTGAGCATCTCCTCACCGACTCGGACCAATGATTCTGGCGACACCTCACCACCGCAGGCGTCGATGACCCGAGCGTGGATTGTCGTGGCGGCACTCACGGCCAGCAACTGGGACGTAATCGAACTGACGAGGTCAGCGAACCGCTCACTTACCGGTGCCGCCCGCCGCGACGGTGGCGGACCCACGTGGGCAACAATCGAGGCGAAGGCTCCATCGGCTGCCACGATGGCACTGGCCCGCTCACTGCGACTAGTCATGTGCCACCTCGGCTCTCTAGTCGTTGGCGACGACGATGCCCTGCGGCACCTGACTGGCGTCCTGGACGACCTGCGCGAGAATCTTGCTGACGGCGCGCACTGGTGCGGCGGGGAAACCGAAGCGACGACGCACCAACACCACGCGACGCTGAGCGATGCCGCGAATGGGAACAGCGGCGAAGTTGGGCTGCAGGTGCTTCGAGAGCATCGTTGAGGGCAATATGGACGGTCCGTGTCCGTCGAACGTCAGCGAGGCGATCGTCCTCAGGCCATCAATTTCGAGGAGGGCCTTGAGCGATACATCGGCGCCCGCGGCTGCCTCGTCGATTTCCCGTCGCAACGGTGTGCCGGGGTAGGGGAGCAGCAACTCCAAGTCCGCTACATCCTTTAGCGAAATGCTGTCGCGGGAAGCGAGTTCGTGGGTGCGGGAAATGATGAGGACGAGATCTTCGAGGTAGAGGTCAGAGTCTGCGAGCTCGTGAGCGGCTACTGGCCACGCCAGAACGGCGAGGTCGAGGTGTCCTGATACGAGCTGTGGCTCGATGACCGAGTTGGTGCCCTCGGTAATTCTGAGCGAAATATAGGGATACTGGTCGCGCAAAGCATCAAGCAGCAATGGCACCACCCAACGTCCCGCAGTGCCGATCATGCCGACTGACACCAAACCTCGGACTTCGGCATTCAGCTCGTGCACGTCAGACGCGATGGCGCTAATCTCTTCGAGGATGCGGCGTGACCGGTTGACAACGACGACTCCCGACTCGGTGATGTCGCCGGACGCACGGTCGACGAGCTCGCAGCCCAGTTCAGCTTCGAGGCGGGCGATGCGGTTTGAGATATTGCTCTGGACCGTACCGAGCGCTTCGGCCGCTCCCGAAAATGTGCCGTGTTCCGCGATACCGACGAGTGCTTCAAGCTGACGAATTTCCATGACTATCGAGTATAGGGATGACGACTATGCCACTAATTCACTTGTGAGATAGGGGTCGATACAGCAAACTAGAGGGGTAGTTCGATGCCTTACCCCCCCAAGGCATCGAACAACGGATTTGCAGAAGGGCCAACCTACCCCCCAGGTTGGCTCTTTTGTGCTTAATGAACTCAGTAGCCTTTTGCCCATGACGACACGATTGGTCCCCCGAGCAAAGGCAGCTCGCTTCGCCACCCTGTTCGTCAACGGACTATCGCGGACCATGCGGCGTGGGGAGGGCACGGTTGCGGGAGGGCGAGTTGGCCTTCACATAGACCCTCAACTCCTACGCCACCTTTCGGCTGATCGCACCATTGTTGCGGTTTCGGGTACCAATGGCAAGACAACCACGTCGGCCTTACTGCGAGCGGCTCTTGGCGACGCGGTTGGCGGCAATGTCACCGGCGCAAACATGCCGGCTGGTCACGTGGCTGCGTTGGCCTCCTCCTCGGCGATGCAGTTCGTGCTGGAGGTCGATGAGGCATGGTTGCCCCACGTGGTCAGGGAAAGCACTCCTCGAGTGGTCTGTCTTCTCAACTTGTCGCGCGACCAGTTGGACCGGGCGAGCGAAGTGCGTCAAATTGCGGAGCGCTGGAGGTCGATGGCGTCGGAGGCGCTGGCAACAGCCTTCGTCGCCAATGCCTCTGATCCTCTCATCGTTGATGCGCTGTCAGCAGCGAGCAATGTGACGTGGGTCTCCGTCCCGTCTTCGTGGCACGCCGATTCGTTGTCGTGTCCACGCTGCACGGCACCACTGCGCTTTGGTGACCGCTGGGAATGTTCGTGTGGCCTGGTGGAGCCACTCGCCGCCTGGCGGATAGATGCCCAGGGGTCAATCAGTACCAACGGCGAGACCATTGCCGTCGCTCTTTCGTTACCGGGTCTCTTCAATCGTGTGAATGCGGCATTCGCCCTCGCGGCCTGTCAGTCGCTCGGGCTCCCCGTTACCGAGGCGGCCTCACGACTGACCTCGCTTGCAACGGTGCAGGGTCGGTACGGCATACGTCGCTTTGGTAATCGCCAAGTGCGTCTTCTCCTAGCCAAGAACCCCGCGGGTGTGGCGGCGCTGCTGGACGAGGCCGGCACGCTCAGCCCGGACGTTTGGGTGTCGATCAACGCACAGGTGGCTGATGGCAAGGATCCCTCATGGCTCTATGACGCACCCTTCGAGCGACTTGTTGGCCACAACGTTTCCTGCCTGGGTGAGCGTCGTCTTGAGCTGGCTACGCGTTTAGAGGTCGACGGAATCGGTAGCCGCGTCGTTGACGATGTCGCACACTTGGACGGCACGGGGCCGCTGGTGACCATCATCGCGAACTACACGGCCTTTCAATCATGGATGC
>DAIPLC010000016.1:0-16560 GCA_036769405.1 Acidimicrobiales bacterium | reverse complement strand
CGGAACGCCGGCGTAACGCACGGTGGCGTGACCGTAGAGGCTGTAGGTCACACTCTCGGTAGCGAACCCGTACGCCGCGAGTCCGGCTATGCCAATCGTAATACCCGCCAGCCGGCGAACACTGGTCCTCGCCGCAACCACGGCAGTACGTTGACGAGACAGCGTGGTGATGCGATCACCACGTCTCACGGCCTTTTAGCAACGCCTACCCACCCTCACGATCGAGGCGAACGCCACGTAACAGCTGCGTGATAGTAGTCACATGTCCGAGATCGACCTGAAAGGAGGGCTATGGCGAAGCGAGTCATTGCGGAACATTTCACACGAAGTGGCAAACCAAAAGTGCTGTACCAGAGCGAAGTCACCGCACGATGCGAAGCGATGCGGCTAAGCAAGCATTGGTACGAATGCGAGTTCAACGGGTCGCGCCATTGGCACATTGGCGGCGAGAAGCACTACGCACCTCGGGAAGTGGTGCTTCCGGAAAAGTCACTGATTCTCTTTGTCAGCAAAGAGGCACTCGAGCAGAATGTCGATGCGTACGAAGCGTGTCGGTATGGATGGAAACTTCCGTCGTCGAAAATACTTGAGGTGGAGTACGTTATTGCCGCTAGGGGGCTACTCGTGATCGGCGTCTTTACCCGTCCGATGTGGCTGCCAGCCACGGCAGAGTTTTTTCCGACAAAATCTCCGCGACCCGCTGGCTATATGGGCTTTACCGCCGAGAAGGCCGCTCCATTTCATCGTTCATTGGAATGGTGCGAGCTGCCACAACAACAGGGCCGACCAAAAAAGTCGCCACCCTTTTTGTTCACCTTCTAGACCCGAAGTGCCTCGTGCTATCAACCTATAGATAGACGAGTGACACCCCGGACGCAACGAGACCCCAGGATAATCCTGGGGTCTCGACGTTCATTGATTAATTCTTCGTGGCGGGGGCAGGATTTGAACCTACGACCTTCGGGTTATGAGCCCGACGAGCTACCAGACTGCTCCACCCCGCGTTGGGAGTTCTATCCTACACGATGGCGGCGCCGACGTGCCAAAGCACTATTTCGTTTTGAGAGCCTTCTGCGCCTGGGTCAGTGCCGCGTTCATGGCGTTGACCTCGGCTTGGTACGTACCGAGGTTTCCAGCGGTCAACGCCGCCTGCGCGAGAACGTAGTCGTGACTCGCCTGGTTTAGGTAGTAGCTCGCGGTCTGACCCGGCTTCGTGCTGCCGCCACCAGTCGATCCGCCACCACCGGTGTTCACGGCGCTACCAAAGACTTGGCTCAAGGCCCCCGACAGGGTGGGGGCAATGACCACCTGTTGGTTGAAGACAGCGATCACGTAGCGCAACTGCGGTAGCGAATTCGACTGCGCCGTGACGTAGAGGGGCCGGATGTAGAGCACGCTCTGGTCGAGTGGCACGAGAATGTCATTACCCAGCAGCACCTGCGAACCGTGTTGGTCGAGCGGCGTGATGATGGACGAAACGGCGGCGTTGGCCTGGATTTCTGAGTCGGCCTGTGCCGGTCCCGTCACACTCTGACCGCGGGGCATCTCGTACACGTGGAGTTGTCCGTAATCACCCGGGTCCGAGGTCGCCACCATAAAGGCGGTAAGTGTCTGGATGGTGCCAGCGTTACCAGCCGGCACGAAGGCCAGGGTCTCGAGCAACTGCTGGTGCGAGGCCTGGGGCAGTGACCCCACCCCCACCACCGGAGACATCGGGGCGTACCCGATCGAAATCGGGTTGCCCTGGGCGTCGGTCGACACCGACACGTTCAGTGCCTGGCTCGGCGTGCCGGCGCCGGTCGTCGGCGAGACTTCCCAGCGGTCCGAGGCGTTGTAGAAGGCACTGGCGGAAGTGATGTGGTAGCGACCCAACACGGCGGCCTGGACCGACAGGAGCGACGTCGGGTAGCGCAGGTGCGCGACAATCGTGGCGGGCATCGCACTCATGGGCTTAATCAGCCCTGGGAACGCTGCTTCGTAGGCCTGAAGAATCGGGTCTGAGGGATCGACGGCGTAGAAGTCAATGTGACCGGTGTAGGCGTTGACGACAACCTTGACCGAGTTGCGCAGGTAGTTGAAACTCGCGGGAAGGTTTCCTTCATTTAAGTTCAGATTGCTGGCGTTCTGACTGTACGGGTACTGATCGGTCGTGGTGAAGCCGTCGAGCACGAAGTCCACGCCGCCATTGACAATCACGGGATACGTTGACGTTCCGTACGAGAAGAACGGGGCAACCTTCTCAGCCATTGCCGTGACGTCACGAACAAAGAGCACGCGACTCTGCGGCGTGATCTGGTTGGAAATCAGGAAGTTGAAATCCCCGAGACGCAGCGCCAACGCCAACCGGCTAAGGCTGCCACCGACGGCAACACCGCCCTTGGCGGCGTAATTCGTTTCGACGGGCGAGCCGGCGTTGGGGCCACTATTGACCTGGTAGTCAAGCTCCTTCTGCTTCGAGTTGGCCACGACCCAGCCACTGAGTCCCGAACCGAAGTAGATGTCGGGTTGCGTAAGGGTTGGCATGCCCGCGGTGGAGACTGGCGGGACGTCCGCCACGTTGAAAATCGGGTTTCCGGTGGCGGGATCGACCTGGTTGGCCGCGAGGACCGCAACACCAACCCCGTGGGTGTACTGCAAGTGGGTGTTCACCCACGACGGCGAAGGCAGATTGGCCGTGGACAGTTCGCGGGTGCCAATCAGCACGGGCAGCACCTTGCCACGCAACAGGTACCGGTCGACCGTCAACGAATTGAAGGTGTAGTACGAGCGGATCGACTGACGACGAGTCACTGTCGCTAAGGAAATCTCACTCGCGGGGTCCCACAGTCGAATGTTCGACAGGGTCGGGGCGTCAGCCTTCAACACCGCGGACGGTACGGAGGTCTGATCGGCGAAGCTGTGGTACTTGACCGACTGAACACCAAACCCGGCGAGGGTGGCCGCGATATTGCGCTTGATGTAGGGGGCCTCCAAAGTGGCCTGCGCGGGAGACACTTTGAGCTGCTGCAAGACGGCTGGATAGAGAACACCGATAATCAGGGCCACGAAGGCCCACAGGCCAACGGCGACGGCGGGGAGCGACCAGCCGCGATTCCTCACGTTGACCAACAAGATGACGGCCGCGGCGAGGGAGAGGAAGAGGAGAATTGACTGGGCCGGAATGCGAGCGTGCACGTCGGTGTAGCCCGCTCCCTGCACGAGCCCGTTGGTGGAGTTCGCCAAGTGCCAGCGGGCGAGGAGGTACCCCACGGCCTTGAGCAGGGCAATTGCCGCGCCAATCACACTCAAGTGCGCCTTGACCCGAGGAGAGACGCGTGGCGTGGCGTGAGCGGCGCGGATGCCCCCGTTGAAGAAGTGAAAGAGCGTCGAAACGAGCAGGGTCACGAACAGCGACACCAGCAGCCACGTCGTCACGAAGTTGTAGAAGGGCAACTTGAACACGTAAAAACCGACATCCAAGTGGAAGAGGGGGTCCTTCTTACCAAAGGAGGTGGCGTGTTGAAACAGCAAATAGGTCTGCCACTGGGTCGAGGCGTTGAGACCAGCAATAGCGCCCATGACAATGGCCACGATGGCGTAGAGACGGCCGGCGCGAGGTCGCACCGCTTCCTGGAAACGGCGAACCACTTCGTCTTCGGGATTGAACTGTAAATCACGTGCACCGAAGCGGTCGGTCAACATCAGGTTTCCCCACATGATGACGGCAAAGAAGAGGCCGAAGGCCACTCCCAGCTCGATCCGCGTGACGAGCATCTTGGTGAAAATGGCCCCAAAGCCCCCCTGCGAGAACCACATCTGATCGGTCCAGAACATGGCCAGTGACCGCAGCGACGTGAACAGAATGAGGAGGAGTACACCGGCACCCACGACGAGCGACCGCGGCGAAAAACGTCCGATTCGTCGAAGGGGGGCCGTAGGGGTAGAAGCGCTCATGATTGAAGCCTACGCCTCAATACGGCGCCCTAGTGCGGCAGAACGGTGCAGGCGCAGCCGGCGTGGAGCGGCGGATAGAGGGACCCACTCGGGAATGCCTGTCCGTAGGCGCGGGGCGGTGCCGCCGCGTCGAGGGCGCACGCGTCACACGGGGCGTCATTCGGGGCCACGATGAACTGCACGTGGCGACCCACGGCACTTTGCGTCACGCCTACATGAAAGGCCCGGCGCGCGACGTCGGTACAGAGTCGCTCCACGCGGGCGCCGCGCCACTCCTTGTAGGCAGCGTTGGCCCGCTCACTGGCGTCACCGTTGCCGTCGGCCATGATTCGCTTACGCAGGGCGACCACGATGGTGACCGCCAAATCGGCGGCGCATTCGTCGATGGCGGCGGGATCGACCGAGCCAGAGGTCACACCCGTTTCCGTAGCGGCAAAGACTGTACCCGCGGTAGCGACATCGCCAAGTGCCTCACGCGCGGCCTCGGCGTAGCGGGCCCGCTGCGAGAGTTCGTCCTCGAGCTCGGTTACCGACGCATCACGAAGGCGTTCGAGGACAATGTTCTGGTCATCTTGCAAGGCCCGCTTGACCTTGCGCGTCAGCACGCTCAAGACCTCTTCGATGGCGGCGTCACGACGCAAGAAGAGTTCACCATTGGGCGCGTCAGCCTTAGGGGCAGCTGGCTTCTTCGGGGTCGCGGCAGTAGCACCGCGCTCTTCGAGTGTGGCCTTACGAAGCCGGGCAAAGATGTCGTTCACAACGTCGGTGCCGGTGTCGACCTCGACTTCATCGACCGTGGCGGGAGCCGGCGATGCGGGGGCGGGCGCCGCCTCGACCTTCGAAGGGGCCGTTTCCACCACGGGCGTCGGCGCAGTCGCGGCCTCGGGTGGCAAAATTCGCACGGAGGAAGCCTTCGGAAGCGGCGTTAGGACGGGTTCTGGCACCTCACGTAACGGTGCGGCGGCGGCAATCTCGGCCTCACTGGGCTCCGGCACGCTGGGCCGTAGACGCAGCGCCTCGATGGCAGCCTGGCGCGCTACTTCGTCCGAGGACGCCAACGTCGACAGAAGGTCGTCGACATCGTCTCGCACGCCCTGCACTGAGGTGATGAGCGTGTCGCGAGCAACGCGGAGTTGCTCAATCTGCAGTGTCAGGGCCTTGCGCTTGATGGCGAGGTCGTTCAAAATGGCGCGACGCGCCTCCGTGGCCTGTTCGACAATGGCCCGCCCCTGTTCGCGACTCCGCTCGACCAGCGACTCGCCATTGACCTTCGCGGTTTCAATCAAACGTTCCGACCCGTTTCGGGCATCGAGGTCGAGCTGGTGCGCCGACTGCTCCGCTTCGGTGAGCATCACGGTAATGCGCTCTTGCGTTTCGATCAGTTGCTGTGATGCGCGCTGCTGGGCCTCACTAAAGACGGCCGCGCCGCGCTGCTGCGCTTCGGCGGTCACGCGACCAGCCTCTTCGTGGGCCGAACGAAGGATCGCGGCACTCTGGGCGCCGAGGGCCTGGGTCAGGGTGGCCTCGTCGAAGGTCGGGTTTGCCGCCCGCTTCTGGGCGTCAGCGAGCTGCTCGTGGAGATCGCGGATGCGCTGCTCGAGTTGGTTCATCTCGCGCGCTACCGAATCAAGGTAGGAGCGAACCTCTGCGGGATCGAGACCATTTTTACGAATCGTGGAGAACGTCACGCGAGGCACGTCCCCGGAGTTGTGGCGCTGATTTGAGAGGATGCGGCGTTCTTCCATTCCCTCTAGCCTACGGCGTGACGGGTGAACTTTACGGTTTCGTTGGCGGAGTTATTGGCACGGGCGCGGCGCCACCAATCGTCCGTAAATACGCCAAAACTTGGTGTAACGACGACACCGGAATGATCCGCAGTCCCGCCACTGCGGCCGATTTCGCCGCCGCCAATTCGGCCACGGGCACGAAGAAGTACTTGGCGCCCGCTTGCTCAACGGCCACCGTCTTTTCGGCCACTCCGCCCACGTCGCCCACCGCACCATTGGGGTCAATGGTGCCGGTCGTCGCGATGAGGTGGTGTCCAGTAATGGACGTCTTTGACAACTTATTGATAATGGCCAGCGTCATGGCGAGGCCGGCCGACGGACCACCGATATTTGTTGTGTCAATAGCGACCGTGGCGGGGAACGTGTAGCGCAGACCATCTTCTAGTCCCATTCCCACGAATGACCGATCGGGCCCACCAACGCCCCGACAGCCACTGCCCCCCTGATCGGCGGCGGGAACGGCCTGCGTTCGCAAGGTGACCTGGTGAGAGCGACCGACGCGCAACAGTCCGGTGTCGGTGAAGTACTGATGCGTGATGCCCAGTCGAATCGAGGTGCCGGGTTCCATCGGGCGAAGGGCCGCAATGACGCCGCAGCGTGAGGTCACGGGGCGACCGTTTACCGACGTGATCAGATCCTGCACCCCAATGCCGGCCGCGTACGCGGTGCCGTTACTCAGCACCTCGGTCACCACCGCGCCCGTCGGGGTGACGGGAATGTGCCAGCCGAGTGCTCGAAAGGCCGCCACCGTTGCGGCAGTCTTCGAATCACTCATCTCCTGATAGCCCTGGGCGTTGAGCTCGCTGGTCGGTACACCGGGTGAGGTGAGCCACGAGCCGGGAATGAACTCAACGTGCGACTGCAAGTGAAATGTCAGGTACTGGAGCATTGTCAACTGCGACAGATACACATCAACGAGCAGCACCTTGTCGTGATGGCGAGCAGTGTCGACACCCTTAATCGTGACCAGTGGCGGGACATCAGTCGCGGAGCCCGGGGTAATGGCGAACTCGTTTAACTGCCACCGCTGCAGTCCGGCGAGCACGAGGACCAGGACGGCGAACGAAACCAGAATGACGTTGAGTCGACGGCGAGGTCGTTTTGGTGATGAGATGGACGAGTGCACGATGACCTAACGCTACCGGAACCCTCTGACGAATCACTCTTGCGGGCTGGGGTCCGCGGAAGTGACGAGGACCTCGCACTCCTTACGGCGGCACTCGACCACCCCCGTTCTCGCACCCGTGTTCTGGCCCTGCGGGGCCTCGTTCGTGCGGGCGACGTGAGTGATGAGCAGTGGCTCGCAACGTTGTCGGACACCGACGTTGTCGTGCGTCGTGAAGCCCTGACCCAGCTCTCGCAACAGGCACCCAGTGTGACGCTCGCCGACGCCGTTACCTCCATGCTCACGGACAGCGACGCGCTCGTCGTGGACGCCGCGGCCTTCGCGTTGGGCGAGTTCCTCTACGAACCGGCCGTCACTGCTCTGTGCGACGTGGCGAGCACACACGAAGATGCGCGATGCCGCGAAGCGGCCATCGCGGCACTGGGAGCACTCGGCCACGATGATGCTCGTGCGGTCATCATCGCCGCTCTTCGCGACAAGCCGCCGGTGCGCCGTCGGGCCATTGTGGCCCTCGCCAACTACGAAGGCCCGGATATCGATGACGCCCTCGCCATGGCCAGCGAGGATAAGGACTGGCAAGTCCGGGCAGCCGTGAGCCAGCTCGGCATTGTGAGTGACGCTAACTAGCGGTCAACGTTGCGCAGGAGGGCGTGCAATGACGCCATCTCCTCAAGGCAGAGCTGCAGTCCGCGGATAATGACCGTCGCGGGGTCCTCCGCCACCGTCACGGTAAGCCCCGTAGCCAGCGCGAGAACGTCGGCAAAGTCACGCAGTTGGGCGTGGCCCCCTACGAGCGTCAGACCCCGTTCCGAGATATCTTGCGAGAGATCTGGTGGCGCGTCGCTGAGACACTCCTCGAGCAGGCGTGCCGTTTGCGCCACCACGTCGCTCAGTGCCTCGTTGACCATCGCAGAGGTCACTTCGACCTCAACCGGGCGACCCCGGTCAACGGTGCGGGCCGCGACCATCACCGAATGCCCGTCACTCAGCCGGCGGGCCGAGCCCATCGCAATCTTCAGCGCTTCGAGCGTCCCGGGCGCAACGACCACGCCACGGCGAAGGCGCAGCAATGACCCCAACGCCGCTTCGATATCGCTCCCCCCGATGCGGCGCGTACCCGAGGTAACAATGCCGCCAAGGGAAAGAAGGGCCGCCTCCGAAGCACCGGCGCCCAGCACCGCCACCGCGGATCCAATCGGGTCCTGCACCGGTAGTCCGAGGCCGACGGCGGCGGCGATCGGCGCCTCGATCAACGTGACTTCCTTGGCCCCCGCCTGCAGGGCGGCCTGGCGTAGGGCCCGTCGCTCAATCGAGGTCGCGAGCGACGGCACCGACATCACCACGCGGGCGCGGCTGAGTTTGGAGACATTGGCCCGTTCGAATAATGCGGCAATCAACCGCGACGTGACGTCAAAGTCGACGGTGGCCCCTTGCGCCAGCGGGCGAAAGACCACAATGTGGCGCGTGGTGCGACCCACGAGGTCGAGCGCACCGTGCCCGATGTCGATGACGTCACCGGTACTGGTGTCGATGGCGACCTGAGTCGGTTCGTCGAAAACGACGCCCCGGCTCGTCGCTAGACGGGTCGACGCCGTGCCGATATCGATTGCTACGTCGGTGGCCATTGGGGTAAATCGTAGACGGTGTTTGCCCTGCCTCGACGAGCCCCTAATTTAGAGACATGACCGACTCTCCCATGGGCGTCCCTTTCGGCGACCTCTTCAAAATGCTCTCCCAGCAGGGTCCCGACGCCTGGTACGTCAACGCTACGCAACTGGCGCTCACCGTGGCTCGGGGCGAGGACAATGACCCCAATCCCGCCCCCGCGCAGCGCAGTCGCCTCGAGGAGTTGGCGCCCCTCGTCGGACGCCACGTCGACGCCCTCTTCGGTATTGTCGCTGAGTACGACGTGCGCGCCGTCAATCGTTCCGGTCTCACGTTGGTGGCGCTCGAACAGTGGCGACCGCTGCTCGATCCGCTCGTGGCCGCTACCAGTACGCCGACGCTTTCCGATGACGTTCCCCCGATGATGGCCCAGCTCAGCGCCTCCATTGGCCCGATGATGCTCGGCATGCAGCTCGGCAGTGTGGCGGGTCACTTCAGTGACCGCGCCTGGGCCCTCTCGGCCCTGCCCCTACCCCGCACCAGTGCCGCACACGACATTGTGGTGAACAATGTCGTGTCCTTCGCTGACGAGTGGTCGCTCGAGCGCGACGTGGTCTTTACCTACGCCCTCGCTCGGGAATTCGTGGCCTCGAGTGTGCTCTGCCAACCGGGACTCGGTGACTCGCTGCGGGCCCTCCTGCTCGACGCCGTCCACGAAGCGGCCAGTGCCCAGGGCGACATTGTTAATCGACTTCAGGGACTGATGGGCAATCCCGAAGGCATGGCCAGTTTGATGGGTAACCCTCAGGGCATTCTCGATGGCGTATCGCTGCCCGAATCTACGGACGTGTCAGCGGCCATGAATGCCGCCACGGCGGCATTGGCCGCCTTTTTCGACGCGGCGGCGCTCTCCATTACGACCGCACTTCACGGCCCACAGCCGGCCCTCGCTGAGGCGTGGCGACGTCACCGACGCAGTGACGCCAAGGGTGAGGACGCGGCGGCGGCACTCTTTTCCGTGTCCCTTCAGGGCCCGCACGTCGACGAGGCTACGCACTTTGTGGCCGCGCTTGAAGCCGAGCACGGACTAAGCGTCTTCGACGCCTTTCTCCGTGTCGACGGACTACCGAGTGCGCAGGAACTCAGCGCACCGCAGCAGTGGTACGAGCGCGTAACGCACTCGCCGTTGGCCTAGGCCTCTTCGTCGTAACCGAGGTTCCACTCGATCAACAGGTTCTCACGCTCGGCGTCGCGGTTCACGCGCTCACGGTTACGACGGAACTGCGGGTCGTGCGGGGGCAAGAAACGCAGACGGGCGTCAATGCGGTCGACGAAGCCCTGAATCTGCTCCTCGTCACCGAAGACCATGCGGCACTCCCAGTGGGGGGCGACGGGGCCAAGGTAGACGACCTGGACGTGACCGACGGGGTCGGTAACTTCAATACTCTCAGTGGTCGGGACCTGGCTCACGGGACTCCTTCAGAAACGTCACGATAGGTAGTGACAGTCTACTCGCCCGCCTACGGCTACTCCCCTGCCTAGGCTGAGGGGGTGTTTGAGTGCGTTATCAACATCTCCGAAGGGCAGAACCAGGCCCTGCTCACCGCATTGGATCAGGCGGCCGGCCCCTCATTGCGCGACCGGCACCGTGACCAATGGCACAACCGAAGCGTTTTCACTCTTATTAACGACGCTGACGACCTCGTGCGCGACGTCCGCCACCTACTCACCACGGCATTTGCCCTCCTGGACATCGGCACACATCAGGGGGTTCACCCTCGCTATGGCGTGGTCGACGTGGTGCCCTTCGTGCCGCTCGACGAGCACACGCTCGACGAGGCCGTTCAATTACGCAATGCCCTCGGGGTGTGGGTGGCCGAACACTGTGCCCTACCCGTCTTTTTCTACGGACCTTTGGCGGGAGGAGAGCGAACGCTCCCCGAGGTTCGGCGAACGGCCTTTCGGTCGCTCCCGCCCGATCTCGGGCCTCTCGAAGCCGACGAGCGCTCGGGAGCGGTCACCATTGGAGCCCGACCCCTCCTGGTGGCGTGGAATATCTGGCTCGACGCCAGCCTCAACCGAGCCAAAGAGCTGGCGTCGGCGCTGCGTCGGCCCGGGGTGCGCACCCTCGGGCTGGCCGTCGGTGCCTCGACGCAGGTGAGTTGCAACGTCATTGACGTAACGACCGTCTCCCTCGCCGCACTGTACGACCACGTCGCCGCGGGGCTAACGGGAAGCGAAGCACTGCTTCGGGCCGAATTGGTCGGTCTGGCACCCCAGATCATTCTCGACCATGTGCCACCCGCCCGGTGGGCGGCACTCGGGCTTAGTCCCGAGACCACCATTGAGGCGCGCCGAACGCGCCCCTACTCAGCTGGCCTGAGCGCGACGCTCTAGGGCGCGGGCGCGGCGCAAACGACGCCGCTCACGCTCACTCATACCGCCCCAGATGCCAAACTTTTCGCCATTGTCGAGTGCGAACTCGAGGCAGTCATCACGGACGACGCAACCACGGCACACTTCCTTGGCCTCACGGGTGCTGGCACCGCGCTCGGGGAAAAACAGGTCAGGGTCAACACCCATGCAGTTAGCACGAGACTGCCAGCCGCGGTCTTCGGTGTCGGCAATCAAATTCACGATTTCCATGGTGGACTCCTCGCTATGGGCAGCTCTGCACTACCCATGTAATTACAACCGTGTCATTGTGTCTGAGTTCCTGAAAAAATGCAAATCGGACGCGATGGTAAAAATCCAGAACCGGTGTGGTGTCTGTTTCACACTCCTGATACCTAAAGGCCATAGCATCAAGGAATGACTTCACCACTAGCTGAACTGAACTACGACGGGCTGTCCTACGATCTCGTGCGCTACCGCGACGACGAGCTTGACGCCACTATCGCCGCCATCGTGGCCGAGGCGCTCACCAGCGATGACGTTGCGTCGTTCCGACGCTCCCTCGACGAAGGCGACATCCAGCTACTGACGACGTTCGCCCACCGGCGTATCGTGTCGGCCCTGCGCACGTCGAGTCACGATGCCCTCCGCCAGGCCTACGACGCCTACGCCCTCTTGCCCTCGATCAGTGAGGCCGAGTTCAGCGCCTGGTTCAAGGGCGGCCTCGTGGTGGCGCAGGCCTGCGCGATGGACATCGGCACGCTGCACGAACGCTTCGTAACGGAAGCACCGGCGCAGACCGCCTCGATTGCCGACGTCTTGTTCCGCTCAACTGAGCGTCTCGAGTCCTTCGAACAGTGTTACCTCGTGGAAACGTCGACCGCGCACGGCAAAGGCCTACTCAACACTGTGGTGGTCCGTGACGAGTCCCACTCGGGACGCGACGTCGGGGCCATCACCGGCATTGCACCCGATCTCATTCCCTTTCGCTCCGGCTACGACACCGCCGGTCGTATTGCCGCCATCGCGGCTTCGCTCGCCGACGACTTTCACGCCATGGACGACCACGTCACCGACCCCATTCGCCACGACCAGCTCGTCGCGAGTTCATTCGACATCGTGACCGGTGGCTCATTTCTTCGCACGCGCGCCTGTGTGGGCTTTTTTGTCGGCGGTCCGGAAGGGTTGGACTTCTCCGTTGTTGTCGCCGACATCGACCCCGACATCACCGGTCACAGTGCCGCGGCGCTCGCCGAACTCGCCGACGAACTGGTGGATCAGGCCGCGGTCGCGCACGACACGGTCCTCGTGCTCCTCACGGTCGTTCCGAACTTTGACAATCTCTTCGGCGATGACGAACCCGAGGCGAGTGACGACGAGGATGAGGTCAATGACGATCCCGTTGGCCACTACCTCGACCGCGTCAGCGCCGTTCTGGCCGCCAACGCCTAGTTACTCACACTGCTCGGCGGTGATTCACGAAGTCGTCGAGAACGTAGACACCCAGATCATCGATTGAGGTGTAGAAGGTGCGTCCGCCGTTGATGCGGGCAATCTGCTCCACGAAGGGGAACTGACTGCGCTCAATATCGAGGGCGAAGGTATTGATGGTGATGCCCGACTTCGTGCACCGCAGGACCTCGGCCATGGTCTTTTGGAGTGTTTCGGGCACCGGCGGCCACGCGAAGTATGATTCGCCGTACTCATTGAGGTGGGCCGTGGGCTCACCGTCGGTGACGACAACGATTTGGCGGTCACCTTTTTCATTACGCAGCAGGTGTCGGCTGAGCGCCAAGGCGTGCTGCAAGTTGGTTCCCGAGTTGTAGTCAATGGTCAGACCCGGGATGTCTTCAATGCGCAGCTCTACAGCCAGCGCACCGAAGCCCACCACCGCCACGAAGTCCTTCGGGTATTTCGACCGAATGAGTTGCGTGAGGGCCAAGACCATCTTCTTCGCCGGCACCAGATTGTGGCGCATCGCCATGGAGAGCGAGAGGTCAATCGCAAAGACAGTGGCGGCGCGGTTGGTCGCCTCAAACTCTTCGACCATGAAGTCGTCCGGCTGTAGTTGCACCGGAGTGCCGGGACCCTGGCGAAACACGGCATTGCGCAGCGTCTGGGCTAGGTGCAACGTCACCGCTTCCCCGGGCTGCCAGGGCTTGGCCGTTTCTTCACGATCGCCGCCGCGGGCCACGCTGGGCGATCGATGCGATCCGAGGGTTGGTGAGTCGTTCAATTGACCAAAGAGGTCCTTGAGCGCTTGTTGACCAATCTGGCGAATCCCCTTGGCGGTGAGTGACACCCCTTGCCCCGAGTGATCGACCAAACCTCGATCGCCGAGCTGCTTCATGGCTGCTCGGAGTTTCTCCACGTGTCGGGCCGCGTCGTCACCGAGATTCCTTCGAACAGCGTCGATGTCGACTTCGGCGATGCCCGCAGCGGCCGGCTGGCGCTCGAGAAAGTTTTCGAGACCGCGGAGTTGTCCTAGCTGTTCCATCACGGCGCGGGCCTCGCTGAAAGCACCCCCTTGCTGGCCTCGCATTCGCTGGGCTCGTTGCCAGTCCACATCGGGGAGGGCCTGACGAAGGTTGGCCGAGAGGCGCGCCAGCGAGAAGTCGAGGCTCATGTCGGTCAGAATCTGGGAAAAGAGGTTCCGCAACTCTCGCTGTTGATCGGCGGGGAGGGAGTTAAACATGGCTTCGGCCGCCGCCGCACGTTCGGCCATCATGCGCACGACGTCCTCGAGGGTGGTGGCACCAGGAAAGTAGTCACCAAAGCGAGCCATGAAATCGTCGAAGCTCGGATCCAGTGTCTCGCCGCGACGATCTTGTTCAATCATGGTCGAGAGGGCGTCCATCATGGCCCGGAGTTCCTGGAACTCTTCGCCCGAGGGATTTTGCGCCAGTTCCTTCGATTTCTCGAAGTAGGTGTTGAGCAGGTCTTGACGAAGTTGCTCTACGAGCCCCTCAAAGGTCTCCCGCGCCTCACTGGAAATGAACTCGTACTGCTGGTACCCAGCGATGCGCACATTGAGGTCATTGCCGATCAGGTCACGCTGAAGCGCGCGCTCGTCAACCAGTGAGCGCGTGACCTCGATGCGACGTTCGTCCTCCGACGCGATGGCTTCGGCCAAGAGTTCTTGTGCGGCGGCCGCTTCGGTATCTTCAATGTCGTCGAGCAGTTGGTGGTAGCGAAGTAGTTCCCCTTCGGGATCGAGACCCCGCTCCAGAGCCCGCCTCTTCTCCCGAGCCTTTTCGAGAAGGGACTCGATACCCTCAATGCGCTTGCCGTCCTTCGTGGTGTACCCATCGCGGAGGAGGCGATCCATTGCCGCGTCCAAGTCGCCGTTTTCGAGGAAATCTTCGCTCAGTAGGCGCAGCATCTCCTCAACGTCGACGTCATCGTGATCATCGTCGCCGAGATGCCGAAATCCGTAACGAATGGCCATCTAACGGTTCCTCGTCCGGTAGAGCGCTCGGGCCCCCGACGCATCTTTGGCGAGCCGCTTGGTCAAGTAGAGGCCCTCCAGAATGAATTCAGCTGCAGACGCCAGCTCCCCGTCGGTCGGTTCGGCCACGAACAGGGCACGAGCCGCCGCACGAAGGACCGGCATGGTGGCCAGAATCTCCAGGTACGCCGCGTCGGCCAAATCATCACCAACGTGGATAACCGCCTCTCCGTCAAAGGAGTGAAGAATGCCAGGAACGTCGTCGAGGATGACGTATTCCATGAAGGCCTGTCGCACCGCGAGCGAGACGAGGGCCGCGATGATGTGTTCGCCGTCGGCGTCATCGAGGGTGTCGAATTCAATCTTGCCTTGTGTGGACTGGACCATGGCGGCGAGGTCACTAATGCGAGGTGTCACCGTCGCGTCACCAGTGCGCAGGGCTCGTCGCAACGCACTGGCCACCACGGTCTCGTAATTCGCGATCGACAGACGAACCGATACGCCACTCTTTTGCGAGATGGCACTGCTCTGACGAGCCACGTGGCTCACTCGCGCCACAATGTCGTCAATGAACCAGGGAATGGTGACTGGGCGATCGGCAGTGGGCACCGCCGCTTCTTGCTTGATGATGGCAATCTCGGTGGCCACGTCGAGCGGGTAGTGGGTACGAATCTGACTGCCGAAGCGGTCCTTCAGTGGGGTGATGAGTCGGCCACGATTGGTGTAGTCCTCGGGGTTCGCGGTGGCGACCACCAGTATGTCGAGGTCCAGGCGCACGAGGTGGCCGCGAATCTGTACGTCACGCTCTTCGAGCACGTTCAGCAGACCGACCTGAATCCGCTCCGAGAGGTCGGGCAACTCATTGATGGCGAAGATACCGCGGTTCGACTTTGGCACCAGACCAAACGACAGCGCGCGCGGGTCGTCCAGGTACAGACCACCGGCGACCTTGATCGGGTCAACCTCACCGATGAGGTCGGCCATCGACGTATCGGGTGACGCCAGTTTCTCAGCGAAACGCTGATCGCGGTGAACCCAGGCAATCGGCGTTTCGTCACCCTCGGTGGCAATGAGTTCTTGGGCGTAGACCGAAATTGGCGCGAAGGGATTGTCGCGCACGTCCGAGCCAGCCACAATCGGTAGCCACTCGTCAAGCAATTCGGTGAGCGAACGAATCATGCGCGTCTTGGCCTGACCTCGCTCACCCAGCAAGATGACGTCGTGACCAGCCAAGATGGCCGTTTCGAGCTGTGGCAGAACGGTGTCTTCATAGCCCAGCACCGCCGACGACAGGGGGCGACCCTCCTTGATTCGCGTTTCGAGGTTGCCGCGCAGTTCCTCGCGAATAGAGCGGGACTGGTAGCCGGAGGCCACGAGGGCGCCAAGCGTGGTGGGCAGGGTGGTGGGGGCAGTTGTCGTCTTCACCTCTCCACCATAGAGAGCCAATGTGACACGCGACACGGTGGGCGGAGCTACTGAAAGAAAATAGTCAGCGGCGTCGACGAGGCCGGGGCGAACGGTCCGCTGGCCTCTTTGCTCGCTCGCACGGTACAGAGCGTTGGCTTTTGGGCGACCACGAATCGACCGCGAAAGTAGCAGCCCGCACCGGTCACGTTTAGGCGGACCGTACCCGCTCCGCTTCCACCGGTGACCACTATCGGCAACGGTCGAGCTACGCGCCCAACCGACGGGGCCACGACGCGCAAGGTTTGCTGGACTTGCAGCGTAAAGGAGAAGGTGACCGGTGGCGCTACCACGGCGGCGTAGGGACCATTGGCCTGGTTACGAGCGCTGACCTCGCACTTCGTGGACTGGGACGCGGTAAGGAGTGCGCCGTGGAGAATGCAGTGATTACCCAGGACCTGAAAGGTTGGGGCGACGGTACCCGACCCTCCCGACGTGGTCAAAAATAACTGCCGTCCGACCACGCCCTTCGTCGCTGTCGTGATGGCAAGGGGGGACTGGGCCAGTGGCCCGTTGACGCTGTCAAAGTCTTGCTCATTATTGCCCTGGTCCACGTAGTGGCCAACCGCGTGGCACGAGTACGTGGCGGTGCAACTGACGGCGTCGACCCCAGCACTAGCGGCATTTAACGAGGTTGCCACGGGTAGGTCGTGCCACTGTCCGCCGTTCCAGACACTGACGAAGGCGAACGTCGACGACGGAATCGACGAGAAGGATTGATCGACCGGTGTATCGCTACCTCCCGCGACGCAGAAGACCGAACTGGTGCAGGACACACTGGTGACGTCGGCGCTCCCGGTGGA
>DAIPLC010000140.1:0-3843 GCA_036769405.1 Acidimicrobiales bacterium | reverse complement strand
GTATTATTCAGGCCATGGCCGACCGCCTTTCCATTCCCATGGAACGTGCCGTGATCACCCTCGACCGCTACGGCAACACCTCGGCGTCTTCGATCCCGCTCGCCTTCGACATTGCTCGCAAGGAAGGCCGCATCAAGCCCGGCCAGTACGCCCTGCTGACCGGCTTCGGTGCCGGCATGACCTGGGCCTCGTCAATTATTCGCTGGTCGTAAGCGTCGCCTTAGGCGCGACGAACCACCCCGTTGTAGAGGGTGGGGCGGCGTAGGTGGAGCGTGTCGATTTCTTGGCGCACCTCATCGACTTCGACCAAATCAATGGTGGCCATAAGTACCTCGGCACCCCGCGCCGTGGTTTCGGCCAGCACCTCACCCCACGGATCAATAATCATGGCGTGCCCGTGGGTCATCATCGTGGGTGCCGTCCCCGCGGATTGGGCGGCGGCCAGTACAAAAGCCCCGTTCTCAATGGCCCGAGCCCGCAACAGCGGCTCCCAGTGGGCCGGACCGGTCACTGACGAAAACGCGGCCGGCACGCACAGCACGTTGGCCCCCGCCACACTGAGGGCGCGGTAGAGCTCGGGGAAGCGAACGTCGAAGCAAATACTGAGTCCGAGCTGGGCCTCGCCGGTGCTCGCGATAACCATCTCCTCGCCGGCCATGATGGTGTTCGACTCACGCCACGTCACACCATCGGGGATGTCGACGTCGAAGAGGTGCATCTTGCGGTAGAGGACGTGGTGGCCGTCGGGATAGAGCACGACGCTGGTGTTGTAGTAACGCCCGCCCGTACCGACCTCGAGAAAGCTGCCGATGTGGATCACGATACGCCGCTCGATGGCGAGGGCCCGTAGGGTCGAAACGAACGGTCCATTAAGTGTTTGCGCACTCTCCTTGTAGAGGCGTTCCGGACCGAAGAATGATGCCCATTCGGGGAGCTGAATGTACTCAGCACCGCGATTGGCGGCGTGACTGACCAGGGTGAGCGCCTGCTCCAGATTGGTGTCCAGGGTGGCCCCCGAGGTCATCTGCGCCACCGCTACCCGAAAGCCCTTGGTCATCACTTTTCCCCTCCTCAGCACTAGTGACACGTTACCTATCGCCAATCCCGTGAGGGCACCGTGGCCCCGAGGGCCAGGGGCTCGACAAACTCCGCGGTCAATGACATAGTGCCCTGGCCTCGCTGGAGCGATCCGCGAATCAACAGGGCCGGTGAGGAACGGGCCACACTCCCCCAACGCGCCCAGGCACCCTTGGAGAAGACCACGTTCACGTGACCGGTCTCATCTTCGATATTCAAAAACACGGCACCCCTGGCCGTCTCGGGGTGTTGTCGGTGCGTCACCACTCCTCCCACGGTGACGCGGGGGCTTTCCACGCTCACGAGTCCCGCAGCCGCTACGACACCCCGCTGACGCAGCAGTGGGCGAAGGAGCGCCATCGTCGTGGCGTCCGGGGTGATCCCCATCGCCCACAAGTCATCCGCGACTCGCTCCAGAGCCGTTGGTGGAGCGAGGGCCGGTGCCGTGGCGCCAGTCACGACACCCTCGAGCCGATCGGTCGTACTCTGCGCCGCGGCTCCCGCCACCCAGACCATCTCCCGTCGTTTTGTCGAGAAGCAGTCGAGGGCCCCCGCGGCCGCGAGGGCTTCAAGGTGCTGTTGCTGACACCCCGCCCGACGTACGAGGTCTTCACTATCGCGCCACGGTGCCCCCTCGGCAATGCGTGTCGCCAAATCGCGACTAATCCCCCGCACCGTCGTGAGCCCCAGTCGCACGACGGGGGCGTCACGGTCCCCCGCCAAGCTCGCGTCCGCCGCCGAGGTCTGGACGTTCGGTCGTTCCACCACTACCCCGTGTCGCTGGGCGTCGGCCACGAGCGACTGCGGCGACCAAAAACCGAGGGGCTGCGCGTTGAGCAGTGACACCAAAAAAGCCGCTGGGTAGTGGTGCTTAATCCAGGCTGAGCAGTAGACCAGGTGGGCGAAGGAGACCGAGTGTGATTCCGGGAAGCCGAAGTTCGCGAAGGCCGAGAGGGCGTCAAAGAGTTGGTCCGCCGCTTTGCCGGTAATGCCGTTCGCCGCCATGCCCGCGTAGAAGCGGCTCTTGAGTTTGAGCATGCGAATCTCGGACCGCTTCGCGGCCATCGCTTGACGAAGCTCGTCCGCTTCGGCGGGTGAGAACCCAGCGACCGCCACGGCCATCTCCATGAGCTGCTCCTGAAAGAGTGGCACCCCGAGGGTGCGGGACAAGATGGGTTCGAGTCGTGGGTGCAGGTACGTGATTGGTTCATCACCGTTGCGTCGCCGGAGGTAGGGATTGACGGCGTTGCCCTGAATGGGGCCGGGTCGAATGAGTGCGACCTCGATCACGAGGTCGTAGAAACACCGCGGCTTCATGCGGGGCAGCGTGGCCATCTGGGCTCGTGACTCCACCTGAAAGACCCCGACCGTGTCGGCCCGACACAGCAGGTCGTAGACGGCCGGTTCCTGTTCGAGGGCCCCGAGATCGAGCGTGACCCCGTGGAAGGCCGCCACCACGTCAACGGCACGGTGGAGGGCCTCGAGCATGCCGAGGCCGAGCAGGTCGAACTTCACGAGACCAATGGCCGCGCAGTCGTCCTTGTCCCACTGCAGCACCGTCCGTCCGGGCGTCCGGCCCCACTCCACGGGACAGACCTCGAGCACGGGTCGGTCACACAACACCATGCCGGCCGAGTGAATGCCGAGGTGTCGTGGGCGGTGCAGTAGTTCATTCGCCATCGTGACCACCATCGCGGGCACCTCATCACTGGCCGCCGTCATCGTGGCGCGGTCGACCCCATCACGGATGCGGTTCGCCTCCACCTCGGAGTACCCGAAGGCCCGTGCCACGTCGCGCAGGGCCGATCGCGGTCGGTACGTAATGACGGCGGCGACTTGGGCCGCGTGGTGACGACCGTACCGCTCGTACACGTACTGAATAACTTCCTCACGGCGACCCGACTCAATATCCACGTCAATATCCGGGGGTCCGTCACGCGCTGGCGAGAGGAACCGTTCGAAGAAGAGATTGAGTTTCACCGCGTCGGCGTTGGTGATGCCGAGTGAGTAACAGACGGCCGAATTCGCCGCCGATCCTCGACCCTGACAGTAGATATTTGACTGCCGACAAAATTCGGTGATGTCCCAGACCGTGAGAAAGTACCCGGCAAAGCCGAGTTGCTCAATCACGGTCATCTCGTGGTCAATCTGTCGCCAGGCCCCCGACACCCGTTCGTTCTCCCTTGTTCCGTAGCGCTGGGTTGCCCCCTCATCCACTAATTCACGTAAGTAGGCCTGCTCACTCATCCCTGAGGGGGTGGTGAAACGTGGGAGCTGCGGGGCGACGAGCCGCAGGTCAAAGGCCAGTGCGGCGGCGAGTTCGCCGGCGCGGTCGACTACGCCCGGCCAGCGCGCGAAACGTCGCCGCTGCTCGGCGTCACTGCGCAAGTGCGCCAGCGGGGACGCACTGAGCCAGCCCTGCATGTCGTCGAGATCTCGACGCGAGCGAATGGCGGCGAGGACGTTCGCGCGGGGAAAGGCATCCGGTGCGGCGTAGTGGACATTGCCGGTGGCCACCACGTCGACACCGTGTCGCAGGGCAATGTCGGCCAGGACGTCGTTACGCGCCACGTCGTCAATCTGACCGTGGTCCCAGAGCTCGACGGCCAGGGCGTCACGGCCGAAGCGATCAATCAACTCCCGCAAGGCCCGTTCGGCGGCACGGGGACCCTCGGCTTCGAGTGCCCTGGTGAGTGGACCCTTGCGGCACCCCGTTAGGACGACGACGTCACGGAGTTGCCGGGCGACCTCGTCGTACGTGAATAC
>DAIPLC010000015.1:0-16579 GCA_036769405.1 Acidimicrobiales bacterium | reverse complement strand
GTAGATGATGAAGGCGGTCAGAACCGAGACGGTAATGACAGGCTGCAACCACCATCGGTCAGTGCGTAACGTGGGGACATCGGGCCCTCCACGGGCCCCTCCCAGTACGACTTTGGCTGCGTGTTCAGTTGTCGACACCACTGTCTCCTTCGTCAACACCCCTCCGCTCTGGGCGGTTTGGTGCTTCTTGATTCTACGGAACCCGTTTCGCTACCAAGCACGGAAGCGAGCCGGATTTACTGCGACTGAAAAGCTTTAAGACTTAGTGCGAACCACCACGGCGGCCTTCACCAATACCACCAATGAAAGCCCATCCAGCGAGCGCGAGGCCCGGGACAAGTAGCCACACGCCGAAGACCAGTGCCAATACGGTGAAGAAGGCGCCCATACCGAGGACGAAGGGGAAGATTGATGAGCCGGGGAAGGTGTCGATCACGCCGGCACCCTCCGCCTGCGTGGCATTGGGATTGTCCTCGGGACGCTCCTTCATGCGACGGCTCCACCAGTAGTAGTAGCTACCGGGCAGGAAGCAGAGCAGCATGCCCGCGAGCATCATCACGCCACCGGCATTCTCCAAGCTCCAGTTCCAGTACACCGCGCACATGAGGCCGAAAAATAGGCCGAGGGCCAGCAACATCTTGGCTTCTACCTTCATGCGTGCACCTCAGCATCGGCGCCGGCCACGTGATCAGTGCCGTGCTCGAGCGAGCGGTGCTCGGGGTGGTTGTAGTCCCACGTCGGGCGCTCCGAACGAATCTGGGGCAGACGGTAGAAGTTGTGGTGCGGGGGTGGCGACGTGGTGAACCACTCGAGAGTCTGCGCATCCCAGGGGTTGTCTCCCGCCGGGTACTTCTTCCAGGAGTAGGCGATGTTGACCACGAACAAGATGGTCGAGACACCGATGAGCAGGGCGCCCAACGTCGACAGCTCGTTGAGGTGCTGCCACTGCGGCTGGTCGGGGTAGACCGCCATGCGGCGGGACATGCCGTAGAGGCCGAGCAGGTACTGCGGGAAGGTGAAGACCTGGGTACCGATGAAGAGGAACCAGAACTGAGCCTTGCCAATACCCTCGTGCAGGATGTAGCCGGTGATCTTCGGACCCCAGTAGTACAGACCAGCCATGGCGCCGAGCACCAGCGCCATCACCACGGAGTGGAAGTGCGCCACCACGAAGTAGGTGTCGTGGGTGAAGAAGTCGAGGGGCGGGCTGGCGAGGTAGATACCGGTCAGACCACCGATAAGGAAGGTGAACAAGAAGCCCAGCGACATCAGCATGGCGGTCGAGAACCAGATCTGTCCTCGCCACATGGTGCCAATCCAGTTGAACATCTTGATACCGGTCGGCACCGCAATGAGCAGACTCATGATCGAGAAGAAGGGCAGTAGCACCACACCCGTCGTGAACATGTGGTGAGCCCACACGCCAAGTGACAGGGCGGCGATGGTCAGGGTGGCGAAAATCATGCCCTTGTAGCCAAAGACCGGCTTCTTCGAGAACACGGCAATAATTTCCGTGACCATACCGAACATCGGCAGCGCGAGGATATACACCTCTGGGTGACCCCAGAACCAGAAGATGTGCTGCCACAGCACGGGGACGCCACCACCGACATTCGAGAAGATGTGCGTGCCAAAGTGACGGTCGCAGTACAGCATGATGAGACCAGCGGTCAGCACGGGGAAGGCGAGCAGGATCAAGATACCGGTGACCAGCAAGTTCCAGGTGAAGATTGGCATGCGGAACATCGTCATACCGGGGGCCCGTAGGTAGAAAATCGTCGCGGTCAGATTGACACCAGTGAAGATGGCCGAGAAACCGGTGAGCAACAAGCCACCAATCCAGAGGTCAGCGCCGGCACCCGGGGCGTTGAGCGAGTCGGACAGCGGCGCGTAGCCGACCCATCCGAAGTTCGCGGCACCACCGGCGGTGAAGAAGCCCGACAGCATCGTGATCGAGCCGGTCAAGTACAGCCAGTACGACAACGCATTGAGTCGCGGGAAGGCCATGTCGGGAGCACCAATTTGAATTGGCACGATGATGTTCGCCAGTGCACCGAAGGCAAAAGGGCCCACGAACAGGTAAATCATGACCGAGCCGTGCATGGTGAACAGTTCGTTGTACTGCGCCAGCGACACGAGACTTCCGTTCGGCGAGGCCAACTGCAGGCGGATAATTTCCGCGAAGAAACCACCGATAATCATCATGACTACTGAGGTAACGGTGTACGAAAGTCCGATGACTTTGTGGTCAGTTGTGGTCAACCACTTGACAATGCCCGTCGGGCCGTGGTGGTCGGCGCCGTGGTCGCCATGGTGGTCGTCGTGGTGACCGGTCGTTGGTGGAACATGCACGTCAGTCATGTGTTACCTTCCGAACTTCGTGTAAGCGGGCAGCGAGGGAACGCCGGTGGATAGCTGTTGCTTGAGCGATGCCGCTGCGGCCTTAGCCGCGGCTTCGCCCTTGGGGGTGTTGAAGCTCGCCAACCACGTCTGGTAGTCAGCGGGGCTGACAACCTTGACGTGGAAGTACATGTAGGAGTGGTAGAGACCGCACAACTGCGTGCACTGACCGAAGAAGGTGCCGGTATTGGTGGCGCGGAAGGTGAACTGGTTGGTCACACCCGGAAGGGCAAAGCGGGAAAAGTTGAAGTCGTGGACGTAGAAACCGTGAATAACGTCGGTGGATGTCAGGTTGACGTGGACATTCTCGTTCGCGGGAATAACCATGGTCGGCGCCTGCGTCGTCTGTCCGTAGACCACGGCGTTGTGACCGGGGTACAGGAACTCCCAGCCCCATTGGAAGGCGTTGACGTTGACAATGACGTCGGTCTTGGGGTTCGAGACTTCCTTGTTTTCCACTACGAGTGTGGCCGCAAAGAGGCCGATCACGATGAGAATTGGAATAACCGTGTAGATGATTTCCAGCGGGACGTTGTACTGGGTCTGCTTCGGAATGGCGTCGCCCTTTTGGCGGTGCATCACGATGCTCCAGAGCATGAGCCCCAGCGTCAGGCCACCGACAATGACGGCGCCGATCGAAAATCCCTGCCACAAGTGGAAGGTGGAGTGCGACGAAGTGGTGTCACCGGGAGAGGCACCAAAGCCGGGCACGGTACAGCCCGACAGAACGAGAGCTGCGAGGGGCAGCGCCACGACGCGACGCGCGCGTCGAGAAACGCGTCCGCGGGCGCGAGCACCCGAAGAAGTTAGGGCTGATTTGAACACAGTTTCACCTTAGCGACGTTCGTTTTCGCAACCCAACTCGGGGAGGCGATTCGGCACTGATAGTCCTTATGCATGAGTGCAATAGGAGTAATCAGTTGCCTTCTTTGGGCTCTTCCACGGACTTAGCGTCCGATGGCTTGATGGACTTTTCGAATTCCTTCTTCGCCGCACCGAGATTGCGCGCCAACTTTGGCGCGAATCCCAAGACCACGAGCACGATCGCGACGATAATAAGGTCCGATCCTTCAAATGCACCTAGCAGCATGGACGCTCTCCCTTTTCCTCATCAAATCTACCGGTACGCCGGCCAACTACGTCGCGGTTGGCTTGAGTACGATACGCAGTCGTGTTCTCCATACCGTCAACCACGCTCCGCCAATCGTTCAGCGTGGCCTTTACGGTGGGACTGTACGGCACCGCTTTCGGTGCGGCCAGCGTCGCCGCGGGGCTGTCGGTGCTGCAAACCTGCCTACTTTCGCTTTTGACATTTACCGGAGCGAGCCAGTTTGCGGCCGTAGGTGTCGTGAGCGCTGGTGGCGGAGCTGCCGCCGCGATCGCGACCGCCGGACTCCTCGGGACGCGAAATGCACTGTACGGCCTTCAGATGGCGCCCCGCGTGCAAGTGCGGGGGTGGCGCCGGATTTTGGCGGCCCACTGGACCATTGATGAATCAACCAATGTGGGTATCGCACAAGAGCCCCTCGGGCCGGCGGCCGTTAAGGCCGGTTTCTGGCTCACTGGCGGTGGGGTCTACCTGTTCTGGAATCTCTTCACCCTGGCCGGTGCCCTTGGGGCCAAGGCCATTGGCACGCCCGAAGTCTGGGGTCTGGACGCGGCGGTGCCCGCGGCCTTCTTAGGTCTGCTCTGGCCCCGCCTCACTTCGCGAGCTACTCGCATTATTGCCTTAAGCGCCGTGGTGTTTTCCCTCATGGCCACCACCGCTCTGCCGCTCGGCACTGCCATTATTGCGAGTTCGCTCGTTGCCGTCGTTGCTGGATGGCGAGCCCGCTGATGTTGTGGCTCATTGTCCTCGGGACAAGCCTCGTCTGCTTCACTACCAAAGTGGCGGGCTACCTCATTCCCGAGCGCTGGTTTCACCACGAGCGTGTTCAGCGAATAAACGCGTTGATGCCGATTGTGCTGCTCAGCGCACTCGTGGCCGTGCAGAGTCTGACCACCAAAACCCACCTCGTCATCGACCATCGCCTCGGCGGCATTGCGGTCGCCCTAGGGGCGCTCCTGCTTCGGGCCCCCTTTCCACTGGTCGTGCTGAGTGCCGCCCTCACCTCAGGACTATTGGTCCACTGGCACCTGGGCTAACGGCCCGTCCACTCCGGTGCGCGCTTTTCGGCGAAGGCGACCGCCCCTTCGAGGGCATCGGCGCTAGCGGCGATGCGTTCGAAGGCCGCCTTCGACACTCGCCACCCCTCCGCTTCGTTCATGTCCATCGTCTCGCGCAGTACCTGCTTGGTCACACGCACCGCGAGCGGGGCGTTCGAGGCAATACGAGTAGCGAGCGCGAGCGCTTCCGTCAGAAGTGCCTCACTGGGCACCACGGCATTCACGAGACCGAGCTCGTGTGCACGGACCGCGGTGATCGGGTCACCAGTGAAGGCCATCTCGGCCGCCACACCCCGAGGGATGCGTCGTGGCAGTCGCAGAAGCCCACCCGCACCGGCGAAGAGACCCCGCTGCACCTCAGGAATACCGAAGAGCGCGTGCTCGGCGGCGATAAGGAGGTCACAACTGAGCAGTACCTCGAATCCGCCGGCGAAGGCGGAGCCGTTGGCCGCGCCAATGAGCGGCTTTGAGAAGGGGTGCTCCACCACACCGGCGAAGCCGTGTTCCGTGAAGGGCATTTCGCCGTTCGCGAAGGCCTTGAGGTCCATACCGGCACTAAAGGCCTTGTCCTCGGCCCCCGTCAAGACCACGACACGCACGTCATCATCAGCGTCAGCTCGCGTGAGCGCCTCGTCCAAGGCGCGCGCCGTCGTCAAGTCAATGGCGTTACGTGCCTGAGGGCGGTTGATCGTCACGACCGCAATGGCGTCGCGGGTCTCGTAGAGAACGGTCTCGGTCATGTTCCTCCTAAAGGCTCGTGGCGACAACCTACCCCAGCCACGTGGAAAACTCGTGTCGTGCCCACCCTCGCCGATACTGTCGCCTCACTGTGCGCGTACGCCGTTGAGGGGGGTCTCGATGGACGATACCAACCAGCCACTATTTTCAACGCTTCCATCGCGCTCGGCTACCTCGCCGCACCGGGTGACGCTCTCCATGTCTGGGACCACTACGAGGAACTGCTGGGCGCGGCGGCTGAAGCCGGCGTTCGAAATCTTCGCCTCGAGCTCTCCTGGGCGCGGCTCGAGCCACGGCGCGACCGCCTAGACGCCACCGCGGTGGCGCGCTACCAAACGGTCGTCGCCAACGCGCAGACCCTCGGCCTGCGCGTCGAGATTGCGGCCTGCGATGGTGCGTGGCCGTCATGGCTCGGCATGGAACCACTCCTGTGGCCGTGGTCACACGATGCGGTGCGGGCGCACCTCGCACGATGTGCCGACTACTTCTCACTCGCCGACGGTCGCATCTTTCTGGCCCGGCCCGAAACACTGGCGCCGGGTTACCTGAGTGCCGACGGACCCCCGTGGCGACGAAAGGCGGTGGCCGACGCCGCCGACGTCGTGGCGGCGTACGATGCGATTGTTCGCGAGGCCACGGCCCAGGGTCTACTTCGGTCGGCCTTCGATCCCAGCACTCCGGAGCGACCATTGGTCAGTGGCGTCGGTCCACTCGCGCGGCCCAACGCCATGATGGGACTTACTACTGGGGTGTGGCGTCCGATCGCTTCTTGAGATGGTGTCGTACGACGAGAGACGCGACCACCGTGAGAATGAGGGCGAGGACACCCCAGCTGAAGTAATTGGCGTACTTCTCAATACGGGGAAGTTGCTTTCCACCGAGGTAGCCCAACATGGTGAAGCCGGCTCCCCAGATGAGTCCGCCTACGGCGTTGGCAATTAAGAATCGCGTGTAGTGCATGCGACTCATGCCGGCGAGCCCGGGCATTACCGCCCGGAGAAATGCGCTGAAGCGCGCCAGAAAGACGTACGTGGCACCTCGTTTGTGTAGCGCCAGCATGGCCTTATCCAGACGCTCACGGTGTGGTCGCACCATCCCGATGTCGAGTAGACGTGGACCGAACTCGCGACCAACGACGTACCCGACGGTGTCGCCAATGATGGCGGCGGCAACGACGAGTCCCGCGAGGGCGACGATGTTGACACTGCCCTGACTCGCGATTACGCCCGCCACCAACACCGTGGTCTCACCTGGCAGCACGAAGCCGACAAACAGTGCGGCCTCGCCAAATACCAGCAGCCCCACCACGACGTAGACCAGCACGGAGGGGAGTTTGTGCAACTCACCGACAAGTAAGGAGACTAAGGAAGCATCGAGCATTTCCCTATCTTTATCGCTGTCGCATCTATCGACCGCATTTTTAGGGTGCTATTAAAGAAGTGGCGCACCCTGCTCCGTAGAATGACGCCATGTCGTCGCCCATGCCCTGGTCCCCTCGTTTGCCCAAGTTCTCGTGGCAGCCGCCCCTGCGGGCCTTTGCACTGAGCGAGTGGGCCCTGCTTCCACTGCGGGCCTTTTTGGGTGTGACCTTCCTCTACGCCGGTCTCCAAAAGCTCGCCAACCCCAACTTCTTCCGTGCCGCGTCGGGTATCTCGATCCAAAATCAGCTCAGTGGCGCCGCCCGCTTCAGTCCGATTCACAGTCTCCTGCACGCCATGCTTCCCTACGCCGGCACGATTGGCCTGGTCGTGGCCTACGCCGAGATTTCCATCGGCCTCGGCACGCTACTCGGGCTCTACGCCCGCACCGCGGCCTTCGGCGGTGCCCTCCTCTCCTTCAACTTGTTCCTCGCGGTGAGCTTTCACTCGTCGCCGTATTACACGGGTGCGGACCTCGTTTTCTTCTTTGCTTTCCTGCCACTCATGCTCGCCGGCGCTGGTCAACAACTGTCGCTTGACGGGTACCTCACGCGAATTGTTCGATCGAACCATCACGTGGCGGGACCGGAATTGGTGGCTCTGCCCTTTGCGCAGTTACAGCAACTCTGCGGCAATTACGCCGACCGTGCCTGTCGGGCCCTCTCCGGTGCGGCCTGTCGAGCCGATGCCTGCCCCGTACTGCTGGGTACGAGTGCGCCAATTGCCACCCCCGTCACCTTGAGAACCATTGAGCGGCGGCGCGTCGTCCTCGGCGGCGCGACCGCGGTAGCTGCTGGGACCGCGGCACTCATCGTCGGTGGTGCCACGGCCGCACTTGGCAAATTGATTGGTGGCGCGGGAGCCCCGACCGGCGGACAGACCGCACCCACGACGTCAACCACGACAACAACGAGTCCGTCGGGCACACCCGTCAAGGGGCACCTCATCGGTGCGGTCAGTGCCATCCCCGTCGGCAGTGCCGCCACCTTCACCATTCCCGCCACGGGCGACCCCGGCATTGTCTTCCACACCACAGCGGGCAACTTCGTCGCGTACGACTCCGTGTGCCCGCACGCCGGCTGCCAGGTGGGGTGGTCCAAGGGCGCTTCACTCATGGTCTGCCCCTGCCACGGTTCCACTTTCGAAGTCGCCAACGGCAGTGTCGTGAACGGCCCCGCTTCCAGTGGTCTCACTCCCCTTACGGTCGTCGAGCACGCCGGACACCTCTACTTGCAGTAGGACCGTCACGGCTATTCCCTCGTTTCGGCGGTGGAGCGACTAGCGCTTTTTCTTAATGTCAGCCGAACGCCGCGTACTAGTAGTTGAAGACGACGAAGCAATCACGCAGGCGGTCTCTGATCAGCTCCGCGACGCCGGCTTCCTCGTTGATGTCCGCCACGACGGCGTGGCGGGCTTCGAGGCCGCCATGGACAACGAGTACGACGCTATTTTGCTCGACATCATGTTGCCCAAGCGCAACGGTTTCTCCGTCTGCATGGACCTCCGTGAGGCCGGTAACACCACACCTCTCCTGATGCTCACTGCGAAAGACGGCGAACTAGACGAAATCGAAGGACTCGAAGTCGGGGCCGATGACTTCCTTCGCAAGCCTTTTGAGAGCGCCATTTTGCTTGCTCGAGTGCAGGCACTGTTGCGCCGCCACGATCAGGGTCGCCCCCCAGCCCGTCATCATTGGCCACGTCGTCATCGACAAGATGAAGCGCGAAGTCAAGGTCAACGGCACGGCCATTTCGTTGACCCCTCGGGAATACCGACTGCTCGACTGCCTCATGAACTCCCTCGGTCGACCCGTTACCAAGGCCGATATCCTCGCGGCCGTCTGGGGTGACGATTTTGATGGTGACCCCAACATCGTCGAGGTCTACGTGGGCTACCTTCGTCGCAAGTTGGACCGGCCTGGGGCGCAGTCATTGATCGCCACCGTGCGTGGTGTTGGGTACACGCTCGGCACCCTATGATCCGTTGGTCGATCCGTACCCGACTGACGTTTTTCTCCGCTCTGGCCACGACCGGCGTCTTGGTGGTGACCGGCATTTCACTGCTCAACTTGACGACGCGGTCGCTGCACGCTGACTCGGTCAACGCAGTCTCGGCGGCCATTGTGCGCGCCCAAGATACCTACATTGAGCACCACCCTTCGAGCCGCGTTCGCTACTCGCTCCCCATGGCGGGCGACACGGTCGTGCAGATCACGAATTTTGCGGGGACCCGGGTGTTGGCCGCGAGTTCAGCCATTTTGAATGCGCCCGTCCTCGCCCACGTGACGCCCTCACTGAGCAGTCAGAGTGGGTACGTCCCGCGACTCCTCACCTCGCCCCAACGAGAGACCATCGACCGGGAATTATCGTCCGGCAGCGTCGTCGTGATTCAGACACCGTCCGGCCGAGCCCTCGTGTTTGGTTGGAGCTACGGCTCGGCGGCTCGAAACTCGCTCAACGTTCTGCACTCCACGGTCATTGGTTTCTTTCTCCTCCTGCTCCTTCTTTCGACGCTCTTGGTGTGGCTGGGTGTTGGCGTGACCCTCGCGCCCGTCGAGGCGATTCGACGACGAGTCGCCACAATTGCCGCTCGTGATCTCGCCGAACGCATCCCCGTACCGAAGACCCAGGATGAACTGGGTCGACTGGCTAACACCGTGAACGAAATGCTGACTCGCCTCGAAAACGCCAAACGGTCACAACAGGAGTTCGTGTCGAATGCGTCGCACGAACTTCGTAACCCCCTCACAACCCTCCTGGCCACCATCGACCGTGCCGCCGACCACGCCGACACGGCCAACTGGACGACCGTGGCCGCGACCGTGCAGCGGGAGGGCCGTCGATTGAACAGTTTGATTGACGATCTCTTCTGGCTCGCCCGCAACGACGAGGACTCCATCGTCATGCGCAAGGAAGAAGTCGACCTCGACGACGTGCTGCACGAAGAGGCCGAGCGGATCCGCCACCTGACCACGCTCAAGGTCAATACCAACCAGGTCCGCCCGGGTCGTGTGTGGGGCGACCCCGCGCTGTTGCGTCGGGCGATTCGTAACGTTGTTGACAACGCCTCACGGTACGCCACTACCGAGCTCACCTTCGCTCTGCGCTTCGACGGCGCAATCTGCGTCATCGAGGTGCACGACGATGGGTCGGGCGTCGACGTGGCAACGGCCCACAAGTACTTCGAAGGTTTCGTCCGCGAGGACTCGTCCCGTACTCGTGCGTCGGGCGGAACGGGACTCGGTCTCACGATCGTGGCCGAAATCACGTCTCGACACGGTGGGTCGGCTCAATTCATCCCCGTCGAGAGTGGATCAACGATTCAGTTACGCGTTCGCCGCTACTGACGACCGCTCCAGCGCAAGGAGGAACTCCTTGACGTCGACACCCCCGCCGTACCCGCCGAGTCCATTCGCGGCGACTACGCGGTGACAGGGCACCACAATTGGCCAGGGATTTGCGTGATTCGCGTTGCCCACCGCGCGAGCGGCCCGGGGCCGACCCACCGCGGCGGCGATATCGGCGTAGGTCGTGACCTCTCCGTAGGGGATGGTCTCGAGAGCGCGCCAACAGTCGTACTGAAACGCCGTCGCCGGTGCGAGCGCCCGCGGTACGGAAAACGATCGCCGAGTGCCGGCAAAATACTCCGTGAGCTGGTGCGCCGCAGTCAGTAGAACGTCCGGGCCCGACGCGTCCACGTCGAGGGCCACCATGTCGTTGGGCATCACAATGCGGTGCACGCCCTGCGCGTCACCCTCGACGCCCCAACGTCCAACCGGCGAGGCGACCGCGAGAAGAAACAATGTCACTCCTCAGTTCTAGTGCAGCATTGCACAAGGCTTCAACGTCCAACCTAAACATAAATCAGGAGGCCGAACCCCCTCGTAACGCCGAAAAGCCTAGGTATTACTGCTAGAACTACAGAATGAAAATTGCTCTGTACAAAGAGTCGCGCTCTGGGGAAACGCGGGTTGCCCTCACGCCCGACGCCGTCAAAGCCCTCGTCAAAGAGGGGTGGACCGTTGCCGTTGAGCGGGGAGCTGGCGCCCTCGCGCACTACAGCGACCAACTGTACGTTGACGCTGGGGCCACGATTGTGGATGCCGCCAGCGGCGACGTGAACGTCCGCGTCAATCCCCCGACGCTCGACGAAGTAGCGCGCCTCCCCGAAGGGTCACTCCACCTGTCCTTCCTGTCACCGTTACTCGCCAGTGACGTGGTGGCGGCGATGAATGCTCGACGAATTACTGTGTGCTCGTTCGACCTCCTACCCCGTATTTCACGGGCCCAGTACATGGACGCCCTCTCCTCCCAGGCCACCGTCTCGGGCTACCGCGCCGCATTGGCGGGCGCGCAGCACTTCGACCGCTTCTTCCCATTGCTCACCACGGCTGCCGGTACCATTCGTCCCGCCAAGGTGCTGGTGATGGGTGTCGGCGTGGCCGGCCTGCAGGCGATTGCCACGTCGAAGCGACTCGGCGCCAAGGTGCGGGCCTACGACGTCCGCTCGGCCGCGAAGGAAGAGGCCGAGTCGGCCGGTGCCGTCTTCGTCAAGCTCGGTGTTACCGCCGACGCCGCTGGCGGGTACGCCCGTGAACTCACCGAAGAAGAAAAGCTGGCCCAGCAGGCCGCGCTGCTCTCGGAGGTCGCGGCCGCGGACATTGTTATTACGACCGCCGCGGTACCAGGGCGCAAGGCCCCGATCTTGTTGACCGAAGCCATGGTCGAGGCCATGAGCGAGGGTTCTCTCGTTATCGACATGGCCGCCGATGGCGGCGGTAACTGCGAACTGACCAAGGTCGGTGAAATCGTCGAGCGCAATGGTGTTCGCGTCGTCGGCCTCGCGAACCCACCCGCCCTCATGGGCGCCCACGCGAGTTTCATGTACGCCAACAACGTCATCAAGTTGCTCGGCCTCTTCGGGGCCAAGGGTGAACTGGCCCCCGACTGGAACGACGACATCGTTCGCGGTGTCACCGTGGCGCGCGACGGTGACATCACCCACGCCCCGACCGCCGAAAAGCTCGGCGTGCCCCACGTCGCAATCGTTACCGAAGTAAAGGAAGAGAACTAATGGGAAACGTCCTACTGCAGTACGCCACCGTACTGATGCTCAGTATTTTTGTGGGTATTGAGATCATCGCCAAAGTGCCGAGTATTTTGCACACCCCGCTGATGAGTGGCTCCAATGCCATTCACGGTGTCATTCTGGTGGGGTCGATGTTGGTCCTCGGTTCAGCCACCACCAACCTGGAAGAGATTCTCGGCTTCCTCGCCGTCATCCTCGCCACCTTGAACGTCGTCGGCGGTTTCGTCGTGACGGACCGCATGCTCGAGATGTTCAAGGCCAAGCCCGCCAAGTCGTCAAAGAAGGATGAGGTGGCCTCATGAGTCGCGAAACACTGATTGACCTGCTGTACCTGATCGCCGCCACTACCTTTATTGTCGCGCTCAAGGGCCTCGGCTCCCCCAAACGTGCTCGCCAGGGCAACTTGCTCGCCGCCGTGGGCATGCTTATCGCCATCGTGGCCACGTTCTTCAAGCAGATTGACGGCCACCCGCTGCACCACGTCGGACTTATCGTGCTCGGCATGGTCATTGGACTCGTCGTGGCGGTGCCCGCCGCGCGACTCGTGCAGATGACCGCCATGCCCCAGCTCGTCGCCATCTTCAATGGTGTTGGTGGTGGGGCCGCCGCTCTGGTGTCGATCACCGAGTTCAGCCACATCCACGCCAGTCACCCCGCCACGTACGTCACGCTCGAAGTGCTACTCGGCGTGCTGATTGGTACGGTGTCGTTCTCCGGCTCGGCCATCGCCTACGCCAAGTTGCAGGAGTTGATGACGGGTCGCCCCGTCACCTACCCCGGTCAGCAGATCCTGAACGCCATTTTTGGCGTGGGTGCGCTCGCCCTCATCGTGGCTATCCTCATCTCCGGTGCGACCTCGCTGCTGTGGATTCTGCTGGCTCTGTCCTTCATCCTCGGCATCGCCTTCGTCTTGCCCATTGGTGGCGCCGACGTGCCCGTGCTCATCTCACTGCTGAACTCGTTCACCGGTCTTGCCGTGGCGGCGTCGGGCTTCACTTTGGGGTCGAACCTGCTCATCGTGGCCGGAACCTTGGTCGGCGCATCGGGTATCTTGCTCACGCGCCTGATGAGTAAGGCGATGGGTCGCTCCCTCGCCAACGTGCTGTTCTCGGCCTTCGGCTCGGCCACCACCTCAGCGTCGAGCGGCGGGGCCGATCAGCGCCCCGTGCGTTCGGGCAGCCCCGAGGACGCTGGCATCTTGATGGGCTTCGCCTCGCGCGTGGCCATCATCCCCGGCTACGGACTCGCCGTGGCGCAGGCCCAGCACGTCTTGCGTGAACTCGCCGAAGAACTCGAGTCCAAGGGTATCGAGGTCTTCTACGCCATTCACCCAGTGGCCGGTCGTATGCCCGGTCACATGAACGTGCTCCTCGCCGAGGCCAACGTCCCCTACGAGCAGTTGCTCGAACTTGACGAGGCTAACTCCGAACTGCAGACGGCAGACGTGGCCCTCGTCGTTGGTGCCAATGACACCGTCAACCCCGCCGCCTCGGATGACAAGACGTCCCCCATCTACGGCATGCCCATCATCCACGCCGACTTGGCGGAGAACGTCATCTTCCTCAAGCGCTCCATGCGCCCCGGCTTCGCGGGCATTGAGAATGAGTTGCTCTACAACCCCAAGACCACGCTGGTCTTCGGCGACGCCAAGGACACGCTGACCAAGTTGGTCGCCGCGGTCAAGGCGAACTAGACACAAAAAAATCGCCCCCTCGAAGCCCTTCGGGTTCGAGGGGGCGATTGTCTTTAAGCCGTCAGTACGTTGAGCAGGGCGACCTGCTCGTCGGTCAACGTGGTCGCAGCCGCGGCATTGGCCGCCACCTGCGCCGCACTCGAGGAGCCCGCGATCACTGACGCCACCGAGGGGTGGGACAACAGCCACGAGAAGGCCAGCGTCAAGATTGGGATCTCAATCTCGTCGGCGTGGTTGAGGAGATCGCCAACGCGACCCAGCAGGACGTCACTGGTCCAGTGAGCAGCGCGTTCTGGCGGCATCAGCGAGAGTCGCGTGCCTTCGGGGATGGGCTGTCCGGGCTGCACCTTGCCGGTCAGGAGACCGTTGGCCAGCGGGTAGTAGGGCAAGAAGGCCACGCCGTTGGCGTCACAAAAGTCGAGCACCCCGTCAGTCTCCGGTGCGCGGTAGAGCAAAGAGAACTGACTCTGGACCGAGACGAAGCGGGGGCCGTCACCGGCCGCAGCCTGCGCGTCGCTTAGTTCCTGGGCGGAGAAGTTTGAGCAGCCAATTTCTCGTACCTTGCCTTCGGCGACGAGCTCCTGGAGGGCCCCGATGGTTTCGGCAATCGGTGCCCCCGTAGGACCTACGGGGTAGTGAAACTGGTAGAGGTCGATGTAGTCAGTGCCGAGGCGGGTCAGCGACTGCTCGCAGGCCCACTTGACGTACTCGGCCGACCCGTCGAAGCCGGACTGGTCGTACTTGACGCCAAACTTTGAGGCAATAACGGCTTCACCCCGGCGGGCGCCGAGGGCGCGGCCGAGGAACATCTCGGATTCGAGGCCACCATAGATGTCGGCGGTGTCAAAGAAGTTCACGCCCGCGTCGAGAGCCCCGAGAACCACGGCCGTCGTCTGGTCTTGATCGAGTCGCGCGCCAAAGTTGTTGCAGCCGACGCCGACCTCGGATACTGACAGTGAACCAATGGATCGAGTGTGCATAGAACCCCCTTGTTGCCCTTCGACAGACTTCCTAACGAACAGGTACGACAAATACTAAGGTCGAGGTATGAAAGTCAGTGTCAATTTCGACCGTTGCTCTTCGAACGCCGTGTGCATGGGTATCGCTCCCTCTGTCTTTGAGGTGCGTGACGACGGCTACCTCTACCTCTTGACTGACGAACCGGGCGCCGAACTCGAGCTCGACGTTCGTCAAGCGGCCGCCGTCTGCCCTAACGGCGCCATCATCATCGAGGAATAGATCATGAACGGACCTCGCGTCCGGTTCGCGCCATCGCCCACGGGATACTTCCACGTCGGCTCGGCGCGCTCCGCTCTCTTCAATTGGTTTATCGCTCGTCAGTCGCCTGACGGGGTCTTCATCCTGCGTATTGAAGACACGGACACCGACCGCAACCGCGAGGAGTGGGTCGACGGCATCGTGAGTGCCATGGCCTGGCTCGGTCTGGACCTCGACGCCGGCCCCTTTCGTCAGAGCGACAATCACGCCGCTCACGCCGACGCCACTGAGCGACTGCTCGCCGGCGGCTACCTCTACTTCTGTGACTGCACCGGTGACGACGTGGCCGCGCGCAAGGGCGACAACAAGACCCCCGGCTACGACGGCTTCTGCCGCGACCGCGGTCTTGCTCGCGGTGAGCGCACGGCACTGCGATTCGCGACCCCGCGCACGGGTTCAACGATTGTGCACGACCTCATTCGCGGCGACGTCGAGTTTCAGAACATCGTCATTGATGACTTCGTCGTCGCCAAGTCATCCGGCGCCGTTCTCTACGCGCTGGCCAACGTCACCGACGACCGCAACGACACCATCACCCACGTCATCCGTGGCGAAGAGCACCTCCCGAACGCGCCCAAGCAGATGCTGCTGTGGTCCGCGCTCAACGCCGTGACCGGCATCGAGGTTCCACTCCCCGTCTACGCCCACTTGCCGCTCCTCGTCAATGAACAGCGCAAGAAGCTCTCCAAGCGCAAGGACCCGGTCGCCACCGAGTCCTACCGCGACGAGGGCTACCTCCCCGAGGCCTTCGTGAACTACCTCGCCCTGCTCGGCTGGAGCCCACGGGGCGAGGAAGAAATCGTTCCTCGTCAGACGTTGATTGACGAATTCCGTCTCGAAGACGTGTCCCACTCCCCCGCCTTCTTCGACGTCAAGAAGATGCGTTCCTTCAATGGCGAGTACATCCGGCGCCTCTCCCTCGACGAGTTCCTGGTGGCGGTCGCCCCCTGGGTGCAGCCCTGGGCAACCGACTGGCAGCCCACGGACCGCACGGTGCCCTGGACGCCGGAGCAGTTTGACCTCGACCTCTTCACCCGAGTGGCTCCGCTGGTGCAGGAGCGCGTCGCGCTCCTGAGTGAGGTGCCGGCCATGGTGGCGTTCTTCTTCCTCGACTCCGTGCCCTACGACGAAGCCGACTTCGCGAAGGCCATCGCCAACGATCCCCTCAACCAGGCGCTGCTGGCGACCGCGATTGAGCGGTTTGCGACCGAGGAGTGGAACGCCACCACGTTGCACGAATCGGTCGTCGAACTTGGTGAGGCCATGGGACTGAATCTTCGCAAGGCGCAGGCGCCCATTCGTTGTGCCGTGACCGGTTCGCTCGTGGGACCACCGCTCTTTGAGTCACTCGAGCTGCTTGGTCGAGAAGAGACCATTACCCGTCTGCGCGAGGCACTCGAGCGTTGTTCGGCCTAATCTTTGGCCCCCTGCGCCTCGCGCTGCGCCTGCTGAGCGCGCTCGCGTCGCTCATTGTGGTCTATCTCGGCGTGACCTTCGCCCAGATCTGGATGACGTCACACACGCACTCCACCGGCACGGCGCAAGCCATTGTGGTCTTCGGGTGCGAGGAGAGCAACGGCGTGCCGTCGAAGGATCTTGCGGCGCGTCTCGATGAAGCGCTCGTCGTCTACCGAGCGCACCGGGCACCCTGGGTAGTCGTCACCGGTGGAAGGCTTCCCGGCGATCGCTACACCGAAGCGGGTGTGTCGGCCACGTACCTCGAACAACGCGGCGTACCGGCCTCGCGCATCATCAGTGGCGGCGGTAATGACACGTGGCAAAACATCAGTAGGGTTGT
>DAIPLC010000014.1:1931-16726 GCA_036769405.1 Acidimicrobiales bacterium | reverse complement strand
CACCGGCCAAACGCTGGGCGTTCTCGTCGTCGGCGCCACCTTTGGCCTTCGCCGTGCAATCGCGTCCATGAGCCTCTACCTCGTTGCTGGCCTTGCGGGGGTTCCTTGGTTCGCCGGACAAGTTTCCGGTTACGAGCACGTCAAGGGGCTTCTCGGCTACCTGATTGGCTTCATCGTGGCTTCAGCGGTAATCAGTTGGCTGGCCGCCAAGGGCAACGACCGCACTATTTCGAGTGCCATTGGCCTCTTCGTCTTGGGCGAACTCGCCATCTACGCGATTGGTGTGCCGTGGCTCGCCCACACGTACCACCAGCCACTGAGCTGGGGCATTACGAATGGCCTTGTGCCCTTTCTCGTCTGGGACATCGCGAAGGCCGTCGTCGCCGGCACCCTGTTGCCTGGCGCCCGTCGACTCGTCGATTCCAACGCCAGCGCCCAGTAGCGCCCCACGGCGCTACGTCAGCGGTAACGTTGGCGAATGACCAGTTGGCCTTCCGCACCTGAACCAGACGTCTCCGCCGAACACCCCATTTCCGAACACTGGGTGTACACCGGGGCGCACCGGCCCCCGATGCCGCGGAGCCTCACCGATCACATGACCCAAGGGTGGCTCACCCCGCCACTCCCCTCCGACCAGCATCCCGCGGTGGCCCGTTTCGCGGCCCGTCGAGAGGCCTTGTCGAACGCCGTACCGGGGGCCACGCTCGTGATCCCCTCGGGCAATTACAAGGTCCGCAGCAATGACACGGACTACCGCTTCCGGACCACGGTGGATTTCTACTACCTCACCGGCTGTCAGGAGGCCGATGTGGTCCTGGTGATGACCCCACTCGCTTCGGGTCACCAAGCCACCCTCTACGTGGCCCCACGCCGTGACCAGTCGACGCACGAGTTCTTCACCGACGCTCGCTACGGCGAACTCTGGGTCGGTGCGCGACGGGGACTCGCCGAAATGGCTCAGTACTTCGCCATCGAAACTCGGGATTTGGCGCTGCTCGCCGACGACCTTATTCGCCTCGAGGGCACCGAGATTCTCGTTGAACGGGGCGTTGATGCCCAGGTCGACGCCATGGTGCCCGCCAACTCCCGTGACCGACTCATTGCCTCGACCCTGAGTGATCACCGCCTCGTCAAAGACGAGTTCGAGGTAGCGCAGCTCCAGGCAGCGGTTGATTTCACCATTCTCGGCTTCGAAGACGTCGTCCGCTCACTGCCCACGGCCGAGCGCCGGGGTGAACGAGTCATCGAGGGTGTCTTCAATCTACGCGCTCGCGTTGAGGGCAACGACGTTGGCTACAACACCATTGCGGCGTCGGGATCGAACGCCACCATCCTGCACTGGATGGAAAATAACGGCCCTGTCAAGAGTGGCGACCTCCTTTTGCTCGACGCGGGCGTCGAGGTAAACGACCTCTACACCGCCGACGTGACGCGCACCATGCCGGTCAACGGCACCTTCTCGCCGGCGCAGCGCCGACTGTACGAGATTGTGCTGCGCGCCTCCGACGCCGCCATCGCCGCGCTTCGCCCCGGCGTTCCGTTCATTACCTCGCACCGAACCGCCACGCGGGTACTCGCCGAAGGCCTGGTCGAACTGGGCATTTTGGAGCAGGACATCGACACCATTGTGCGAAAAGATCTCCAGCTCCACCGTCGATACACCCTGCACGGTACGAGTCACATGCTCGGTCTCGACGTCCACGACTGCACCCTGTCCCGAGACGCCCACAACGAGGGGGTCCTCCGAGCCGGCTATGTCATGACCGTCGAACCGGGGCTCTACTTCCAGTGGAACGACCTCACCGTGCCCGAGGAGTACCGCGGCATCGGCATTCGGATTGAGGACGACATTCTGATCACCGACGACGGAGCCGTCAATCTCTCGGCCGCACTACCCCGTGACCCCGACGCCATCGAAGCGTGGATGGCCGCGCTCTGGGCGGGTGAACCGGGCGACCTAGCTCGGTAGCGACAGACGACGAGGGCAGCGGAACACCGCTACCTGTAATCGAGTTCGTTCCCGCGGACTGGGTTACTAGTCCGCTTCGATTTCCTCGCGACTAATACCGAGGAAGTACAGCACGGCGTCCAAATACGGCACTGACAGAGCGGCGTCGGCGTGCTCGCGCACGACGGCCTTCGCGTTAAACGCAATGCCTAGTCCGGCCACCGAGATCATGTCGATGTCGTTTGCTCCGTCGCCCACGGCCACCGTTTGTTCGAGCGGCACACCGACCTGTGCGGCGAAACGCTGCAGCGCCCGCGCCTTGCCGGCGCGGTCCACGATGGGTGCCGACAGGCGTCCGGTAAGTTTTCCATCCACAATTTCCAGCTCATTCGCTTCGAGATAGTCGACCTGGAGTTCACGCAGCAGCGGCGCGAGGACCTCAACGAAACCGCCCGATACCACCGCTGGGACGTAGCCAAGTCGTTGCAGGGTGCGCAGCAGGGTGCGCGCTCCGGGGGTCAGTCGCAGTTTTGCGCGGACGGTGTCGAGCACCGATTCATCGAGGCCGGCGAGCAGCGCCACGCGCTCACGAAGCGACTCGGCGAAGTCAAGTTCACCCGCCATGGCTCGCTCAGTAATCGCCGCTACGGCCTCGGCGCAATTGCACTCCTCGGCCAGCAGGTCAATCACTTCGTCCTGCAGGAGCGTCGAGTCGGCGTCCATCACGACGAGGTGCTTCGCCCGCCGGTGCAGACCGGCGCGCTGAATCGCCACGTCCAGACCGTTGGCCTTGGCCGCCGCAGTCACTACTTCTCGGAGCGCGCCGTGGTCGGCGCTGCGAACCACGAGTTCGTAACAGTCAACGGGGTAGGTCGCGAGGTGGACAATACGCTCACAGGTAGCTCCCACGCGGGCGAAGGCCGAAAAGACCTCGTTGAGCTGGTGCGGCCCGACCGTTTTGGCGAGCACGGTCACCAGCAGTCGACTGCCCTGCGAGGCTTCGGCCATGGTGACGAGCTCGACGGTAGCGGTGATGCCGTCTCGTTCGATATCGCTCAGAGCGACGGCCGCCACAACGTCGTCACGGGTCACATCATCAGCAACGGTGACTTCCCCGCATAGGACGAGAGCGCCGCGAATGGTGATCTGCCCCACGTCGGCGAGATGTCCACCACGAGCGACCACTCGGTCCAGCGCCGCAAATAATTCGGCACCCACACCAATACGGTCGGGTCCGCTAACGGTGACTAAGTAAGTGAGTGGCACCCACTAAGCGTATTAGTTCCTACTGCTCGCCCGCGGACGCCTCGGCCTCACGGAGGCGTCGCACTTCGGCGACATTGACGTCAGTGCGGGCATCGAAGCGCCACAGCGACGGGAGCGCTCCGGCCACACCCGCCACCGCCACCGTGCAGCCGAGTCCTCCGGCGGTGAGCGAGAACCGCAAAGTCGTCCACGCCGCCATCACGCCGGCGCGGAACTGACCCGCCGTTGGTCCAATCGAATAGGAAATCATTTCCATGCCGGCCATTCGGCCTCGGACATCGGGGCGAATGGATTCATTCCACATGGTGGCGCGAAAGACCGCACTCAGGGCATCGGCACCGCCGGCGATGATGAGCCCTCCGAGGACAACGACCAGCGACGAGGAATAGCCAAAGAGGGCGATACCTAGTCCCCAGGCCGCTGCCGCAGCCACCACGGCGCGGCCGTAGTGGTGCACGTGTTTGGACCACCCCGAAGTCAGTGAGGCGATCAGCGCACCCAGAGGCATCGCCCCGTAGAGGAAGGACAGGGCGTACGTCTCGTGAAACCGGCTGGCCACAAAGGGCAGCATGGCGACCGGAAAGGCGAAGAGCATGGCGACGAGGTCGATGACGTAGGTGCCGATGATGTCGGGACGTGAGCGCAAGAAGTCGAGGCCCGCGCGAAAGGCAGCACGGTCAGTTTCTTCCGTGACCACCGGTGCATCCTGGTGGCTCAGTCGTGACAGAAGATAGAGCGAGGCGCAGAACGTCACGAGATTCGCTCCGTACACGAACTGGGGGCCAGCGGCCACGGCCACGAGTCCGCCGGAAACCGGACCAATAATCGACGCAATCGTGCCGCTAATCATCTGCAGTGTCGAGGCCGAACGTTGCAGGTCGTGTGGGACAAAACTCTGGTTAAGGGCGGCAATGCTGGGTCGCTGCACACTGGCCACGGCCGCGTTAACGAAGGCCGTCAGATAGATGACGAGCACCGAGGGGTGACTGAGCAGGGCGTTAAAAAAGATGAGTGCCGTGGTCATCATCAGGAGGACTTCGGTAACGATGATGAGTTGGCGACGATTCATTCGGTCAGCGAGGATGCCGCCGTAGAGGCCAAAGACCACGAGGGGAATCACTTCAGCAAGCCCCAATGCGCCCACCTGCAAGGTCGAATGCGTGAGCAACTTCAATTGATAGGGCATTGTCACGTAGGTGGCCTGAGTACCCAGCGCCGTCACTGCTCCGGCGATGTAGAGACGTCGATATTCCTTCGAAGTCCGCAGCGGCGAAAGGTCTATTCCCCAGGCACTCATGCGGGAGCCCCTTCACGCCAGCCTTCGTTCGCGACGTAGTGGCGCAGGATCCGAGCCGGCACACCACCCAACACCACGGCGTCGGGGAAGGTGCCCCGCACCACGGCGCCGGCAGCCACGGTGGTGTTGCGGCCGAGGTGGGCTCCGGGCAGGATCACCGCGTTCGTCCCGATCCAGCTCCCCGACCCAATGACCACTTCGTCCTCGGTCGGTGTCTGCCAGCCCACGGGCGCATCGGGGTCATCGTAGGAATGGTTTTGGTCGGTGATGTAAACGTTCGGCCCGATCTGGATGTCGTCACCTAACTGGATCGACCAGTGGCCGATGAGATGCGAACCACGACCAATGATGCAGCGCTCACCGATGGAAATAACGGGGGCATTCATCATCTCCTGATCGGGCGACATCCCCACCGAAAGGGTCACGTAGGGACCAACCAAGGTGTCGCTCCCGAGCGCAATGTAGCGCTCGTTGTACATCGTGCCTTGAGGAGCCAGCAGTCCGGCCCCGCGACCAAAGGCGTAGAACTTACGCGCGTACGGGTCATCGGGACCAATGGTCGCCACGTCATTGGCGTAGGACCGACTGGCTCGAACCAGGGCCCCCAGCCAACGTCGAAGGCGGAGTCGCACGGTCACGGGAACCACGCTAGTGGTCGGTCCAGATATTCGGCATTGTCCGATTGAACCCCGAGCCGGACTACGTCCGCTCACTCACGAGGTTGGTGGCGACACCACCGTCGCTTTAAGCAAAAAGCGACCTTCGGGACGTTGTCGTCACCGAAGGTCGCCTTTTACTACCGAAGTGGTTAGTCCAATGAAAGCGGACTGTCGATGTCGACGCCTGCGTCGTCTTCAACGGCGGGCAACAGTGCGGCCGCCATGTGTGCTCGTACGCGGGTGTCAATCTCCACCATGGTGGCGGGGTTTTCGCGCAGGAACGTCTTGACGTTCTCGCGACCCTGACCCATCTGCTCACCCTCGTACGTGAACCACGCACCGGCCTTCTTCACGAAGCCCAATTCCACGGCCACGTCGAGGATCGAACCCTCGCGGCTAATGCCCTGACCGTACATGATGTCGAACTCGGCCTGCTTGAACGGTGCGGCGCACTTGTTCTTGACGACCTTTACGCGGGTGCGGTTACCAATGACGTCGGTGCCGTCCTTGATGGACTCAACGCGGCGGATGTCGAGGCGGACGGAGGCGTAGAACTTCAGAGCCTTACCACCGGGGGTTACTTCGGGCGAGCCGTAGATAACACCGATCTTTTCGCGGAGCTGGTTAATGAAGATGGCCACGGTGTTGGACTTGGAAAGTCCACCGGTCAGCTTGCGAAGCGCCTGGCTCATCAAACGAGCCTGCAGACCCACGTGCGAGTCACCCATGTCGCCTTCAATTTCGGCGCGGGGCGTCAGTGCGGCGACCGAGTCGATGACGATGACGTCTAGGGCACCGGAACGAATCAGCATGTCGGCGATTTCGAGGGCCTGTTCACCGGTGTCGGGCTGCGAGATCAGGAGGTCGTCGATATTCACACCGATGGCGCGGGCGTACACCGGGTCCATGGCGTGCTCAGCGTCGATGTAGGCGCAGACGCCACCGTTGCGCTGGGCTTCGGCCACGGCGTGCATCGCCAGGGTCGACTTACCCGAGGACTCGGGGCCGTAGAGCTCGATGATGCGGCCACGGGGCAGGCCGCCAATACCGAGCGCCATGTCCAGTGCCAGTGCACCGGTGGGGATTGATTCGATCTGCATGTGGAGGTTCTCTCCCATGCGCATAACCGAACCCTTACCGAACTGCTTCTCGATCTGGCCGAGTGCCGATTCGAGAGCTTTTGCGCGGTCGTCAGTTGCCATTGCTGTCTCCTTGTTTTTCTTCACCTGAGGCACGTTAGGGACCCCCAGTCACATCGGTCGTTCTCCGCTGGAGTTAACCGTACTACGAACAGATGTTCGTAGTAGGGATTATTTGTGGTGAAAGGAAAAATTTAGAGAGTGGCGTCCAACGCCTTGCGGAGAGCATCGAGCGCACTAATCGCGGCGTAGGTGCGCACTCGGGCACGGTCCCCCGGGAGGCGCAGGGCCACGTGGGACACCGTCTCACCAATGGCGATACCGACAAAGACGGTACCGGGCACTTGGCCGTCTTGCTCCTCTGGTCCGGCTACGCCGGTCACCGAAACAGCGACGTCCGCGCCGAGCAACGTCCGCGCGCCGCGGGCCATCTCTTCGGCGGCCGAGGCACTCACGACCGGACCAGGGGTCACGCCAAGTAACGAGAACTTGGTGTCGGATGCGTAGCTGACGAGTCCGCCTCGGAACCACTGTGACGCACCGACAACATTGACTAGTCGCGAGGCAATGAGGCCGCCGGTGACTGATTCGGCTAGTCCCAGGGTGAGGCCGCGAGCCACGAGACGGGTGGCGACCGCGTCTTCCATCGTTTCGTCATCGACGCCGAAGATGACGTCGCCGAACGCGTCGTTGATCAGACCTCGGACCGTGACTTCTTCATTGGCGAGGAGGGCTCGCGCGTGCGACTCGTCGTCGCCACGGGCGGTGAGGCGTACCTTAATGCCCTCGATGCCAGAGGCCAGAAACGCAATCGTGACCCGGTCGGATGACTCGAGTTCGTCGAATCGACTGTCAACGGCTTCAGCGAGTGCCGATTCACCCGCACCCCACGTGCGTAGGACGCGAGAAGCAATAACGTTCTGTTCGCCGAGCGCCCGTGACCGCGCCACGAGATCGGGCAGAATAGCCCGCTCGAACATTTCGCTCATCTCGTAGGGCACGCCGGGCACTGCATAGATAACTTGCTCACCGACGGGGCAGATGAGTCCCGGGGCGGTGCCTCGGACTTGATCGATAACCGTTGCGCCTTCGGGCACGTCGGCCTGCAGGAGGTTGTTCTGCGCCATCGTGCGCCCACGGGCCGTGAACATCTGCTCGATTCGTTCGACCAGATAGTCCTGACGGACGAGGGAGGCGCCCATGATTTCGGCGATCGCCGCACGGGTGATGTCATCCTGCGTCGGACCAAGGCCCCCACAGGTGATGACGGCGTCGGCGCGACTGAGCGCAATGCGCAGCGCCGAGACGATGCGTTCGTGATTGTCGCCCACGTGCTGGTGGAAGTGAGAGCCAATGCCGTTCGCGGCGAGTTTCTCCCCGAGCCACTGGGAGTTGGTATCGGCAATCTGACCGAGCAACAGCTCTGTGCCGATAGCAACAATTTCAACGCGCATTCGCGAGCAACTTCTTTCCGTCGACGTAGTAACGCCAACCGGTGTAGACCGTCATGCCGACGGCGAGCCACAGTGTCACCTGGGCGTAGATGAGATGTTCGTGAAAGTACGGCAAGACGCAGAAGGCGATGGCCCAGTCCTGCACGAAGGTCTTCCACTTCGCAATTTTCACAGCGGGAATTGAAATGCCTACTTTGGCGGCGCGAGAACGGTGGATGCTCATCCACACTTCGCGCAGGGTAATGATTACGGCGGGCACGATGACGAACGTCAGGTGGTGCGGGTGCGTGAAGATGAGGGCGTAGAGGCCACCCAACACAATCAGCTTGTCGGCCAGCGGGTCAAGATAGGCGCCCGAGGTCGTGGTGCCGTAGCGGCGCGCCACGATGCCATCAAAGTAGTCAGAGGCGGCGGCCACCGCGCCCAGCAGCACCGTCCACCACGACGTGCGGTGGTAAATCAGGAAGTACACCAGCACGGGGGCAATGCCCAAGCGAAGGAAGGTCATGAGATTGGCTGGCGTCAGTAATGCAGTTTCGCCGTAGACCCGTTCGCGTGCGGTCATGCGAGTACCGCCTCGAGGTCAGTACCGTGGCTGGCCACGATCGAGACCTCGTAGAAGGAACCAACCTCGAGAGTCGGATCAACCATGATGATGCCGTCGATTTCTGGACACTCCCTCACACTACGTGCGACGCCCGGGGCGTCGACAAGTACGCGCTGGTTTGTTCCCACCAGCATGTCGCGACGACGGGCCGTGATGGCGTCCTGCAACTCCGCAACTTCGCGAAGGCGCTCGAGCGCCAGCTCGTGCGGCACCTGATTCGGCAAGTCGTTGGCGTGGGTGCCCTCTTCGGATGAAAAGGTGAAGAAGCCGGCCCAGTCGAGCTGCGCCTCTTCGATAAACGAGAGCAGCGTCCGCTGGTCGTCTTCCGTTTCACCGGGGTAACCGAGGATGAAGGACGAGCGAAAGGTCGCCATGGGCTCGGCCGCGCGGATCGCGGCAATGCGCTCTAAGAAGCGGTCGCCGTCGCCCCAACGCCGCATACCGCGGAGCAGGGGGCGCGAGGCGTGCTGCAACGAGAGGTCGAAATACGGAACGTCAGTAGCCAAAATGGTGTCAATGAGGCCACTCGTCAGACCCGACGGGTACAAGTACAGGAGGCGGACGCGCTCAACCTCGTTCCGCAAGGCGTTCGTGAGGTCAATCAACGGCTGGGTGCCACCCTCGTCGAGCACCTCAACGGCTTCACCGAGAGCGGCTCGACGGCGGTCGTTGCCCCAGCTAGCGAGGTCTTGCGCAATGAGGACGAGTTCCTTCACGCCGCCCGCGGTGAGCTCGCGTGCTTCACGGAGAATTTCCTCGGTCGTACGGGAGCGTTGGTCCCCACGGAAGGTGGGGATCGCGCAGAAGCCACAGCGGCGGTCGCACCCTTCAGCGATCTTCACGTAGGCCCACGGAGCCGAGGTTGCCGGCCGGGGCAAGTTGAGGAGGTCGAAGTCACTCTTGGGCTTTGAGCCCAGGCGCACCGGCGTGGCCGGGGCCAGTGCCGTCAGGCTTTCATTGAAGCCCGCCACGAGGTCGACCTCGGGTAGCGCGTCAGCGAGTTCTTGGCCGTAGCGCTCGGCCATGCAGCCGGTCACTACCAACCGAGCGTTCCCTTGTTTGGCGTCGGCCAGGGCCAGTACGGTCTCGATCGACTCTTCGCGCGCGGCCTCAATAAAGGCGCAGGTGTTGGCGACCACGAGGTCGGCCTCGCTCGCCGAGTCGGCCGCGGTGTACCCCTGGGAGACGAGCAGGCCGGCCAATTTGTCGGAGTCGACGTGGTTCTTCGGACAACCCAGCGTTTCAATCCAGTAGCGCACGGGTCTCCTTCACAAAGATAAACACCGAGCACAGAGGCTCGGTGCACTTGGCGGAGAGGGAGGGATTCGAACCCTCGGACCCACTTTCGCAGGTCGCATTCTTAGCAGGAATGTGGTTTAAACCGTACTCACCCACCTCTCCAAGCGTTTCTATCCTAGTAACTTTTGCCGACGACTCACAAGAGCGAATTTTTTGTGACAACACGGTCAATAGAATGAGAAACATTCCAGTTTCGAAAGGGCTTTTCATGCGTACTGTCCGACTTTCCCTTGCCGGCAGCCTGCTGGCCTCCGCCGTCGTGCTCGTCGCCGGTTCCGGCGCCTCCGCGAGCACGACGACCGTGGCCTCGTGCCGCACCGCCCTGCCCTCGCTCGAAAAGCACTCGGGCAGTTTGAGCGTGGCGACGGACAACCCCGCCTACACGCCATGGTTCGTCAACAACACGCCAAGTAACCAGCAGGGCTACGAGTCCGCCGTGGTGTACGCACTCGCCAAGGAGCTCGGTGTCGCCGCGGCCAACGTGAAGTGGTCCACTGAGCCATTCGACGCCAGCTTCACCCCCGGTTACAAGAGCTTTGACTTCGACGTCAACGAAATTTCCTACACCCCAGCCCGCGCTAAGGCAGTTAATTTCTCCGTCAGCTACTTCGACGTCAACCAGTCGATCATTGCGTTGAAGACCAACCCCATCGTGACGAAGCACTCGCCCGCCGACTTGAAGGGGTACCTCTACGGTGACCAGCTGGGTTCGACCGGGCTGTCCTTCATTCAGCACCAACTGGCGCCCACGAAGGCACCCCGCGTCTACCCCACTCTGAACGCCGCCCTGACCGCCCTCCAGGCCGGCCAGATCGACGCGCTAGTGGTTGACACCCCGACTGGTCAGTACATGGCGTCGGCGCAGTTGACCGACGCCAAGGGCAAGCTGATCGCCACGCAGGTCGGACAGTTCCCTTCGGTCGGGGAGCACTACGGGCTTCTGTTGCAAAAGGGCAGCGCCATCACCTCGTGCCTGAATGCTGGACTTGACGCACTGCGTGCCAACGGCACCCTGGCGGCCCTGCAGAAGAAGTGGCTGGGCATCTACAACGCCGTGCCAATGCTCAAGCCCTAGGACTCGTGACGACCCCGGTCCCCGCCGGGGACGTTCCCTCACTGTTCTCGTCGCGCCGACGACGCTTCCTCACGGGGCGTCACTCGAGGCTGGTGAGCTCGCTCTCAACCGTCGTCGTCCTCGGGATCTTGAGCGCCATCGTCTTCTACGCGCCCGGCGGAGTGGCCTTTCGACACTTTTTCTTTGATCCGCACCAAATGTGGATTGCTCTCGTCGGAACGCATCAAGGACTGGCCTCGGTGGGCAAGGGCATCGTGACCAACATTTGGATGTTCTGTCTGTGCGAGGTACTCGTGCTGGTCTTTGGTTTACTCCTGGCCTGGGTGCGAACCTCTCGCGCACCAGTGCTGGCACCACTGCGGGCCCTCGCCACGATCTACACCGACGTCTTCCGGGGCATTCCCATCCTGCTGGTCTTCATCATCGTCGGCTTCGGATTGGCCGAATTGAATATTGGCTGGATCTCGCACCAGACCCCCGCCTTCTACGGTTGCGTGGCCATCACCCTGACCTACACCGCCTACGTCGCCGAGGTCTACCGTGCGGGGTTGCACTCGGTCCCTCACGGACAGATTCTCGCGGCCCGGTCCCTCGGTCTCAGCCAGTCCGCCACCATGCGCCAGGTCATCTTGCCCCAAGCGGTGCGCACGGTCATCCCACCACTACTCAACGACTTCATCTCTATGCAAAAGGACACCGCGCTGGTGTCCATCCTGGGCATTGTTGAAGCCGTGCAGAGCGCACAGATTGACGCCGCTCAGAACTTCAATGACTCGGGCCTCGTGGTCGCGGCGTTGCTCTTTTTGCTGATGACGGTACCGCTCACGCGCCTCACCGATCGACTGATTGCCAAGGACCGCACCCGTCGACTGGCCGGTGCCTCATGAGCGTCCTCGGTTTCCACAACGTCTCGAAGCGCTTCGGGGCGAGCGAGGTCTTGCGAGGTGTCACCCTCGAACTTGATCGCCACGACGTGGTCTGCGTCATCGGTGCCTCGGGGTCGGGAAAGTCAACGCTGCTTCGCTGCGCCAACTTGCTCGAACGAGTTGACGGCGGTGACGTCACCCTCTTTGGACAGTCGCTCCTCGACCCCCGCATCGACGAAAATCTCGTTCGGCGTCACATTGCGATGGTCTTTCAGTCCTTCAACCTCTTCCCCCACCTGAGCGTGCTGCAAAATGTCATGCTCGGGCCAGTTCACGCCCTGAAGCGCCCCACCGACGAAGTGCGCGCTGACGCAATGGTCCTGCTGGAACGCATTGGTCTCGCCTCGCGCGCCGACGACTACCCCGATCGCCTGTCGGGTGGTCAGCAGCAACGAGTCGCCATAGTTCGATCGCTCGCCATGCAGCCATCACTCTTGTTACTCGACGAAGTCACCAGCGCCCTCGACCCCACGTTGGTAGGTGAAGTACTCGAACTGCTCCGTGAGCTCGCCCACGAGGGCACGACGATGTTGTTAGCGACGCATGAAATGGGCTTCGCCCGCGACGTCGCTACCAAGGTGGCCTACCTCGATCAGGGTGTCGTCATCGAGTCAGGCACGCCCGAACAGATACTGGACGCTCCCGCCCACGAACTGACGCGGGCCTTCTTGTCCCGCGTTCGCAGTTAGGACGCTTCAGCCCGAATGCCGGGCAATTCGACCACGAGGTCGAAGAGTTCCTGGTCGCGGTCCCACGTCAGGTGCTCACGCACCGCTTCGAGGGGCAGCCACACCAACTCGTCGACCTCATCGTTCGCCACAAACTCACCGTGCGCCGCCCGCATCAGGTAGTAGGCAACAATTTTTGGACGGCCCTTGCGGTGAACGTAACTCGTGGTACCGATGAAGCGCACAATGTCGCAGTGCAGGTTGGTCTCCTCGAGGACTTCACGCAACGCGGCTTGCTCAAAGGTTTCGCCCGGGTCGAGTTTGCCCTTAGGGAAGGTCCAGTCACCGCGTGCTTCGCGGTAAATGCAGGCCACCTCGTACTTACCGGGCCCCGCATCTCGGATCACTACACCGCCGGCGGCGCGAATGAGATCGACGGGCGCGTCTTCTGGAACAATCAGTTCGCCGGTCATTAAAAACACATCGCTAACGGTAGAACAGCCGCGAAGCAGATGGGGGGATTAGCGGTCACGGAACGAAAGTGCACCTTCGTAGAGTAGTAAGGATGTGGACCGCCGTTCTAACCCCCCAACTTCGTTGCCTGATTGAACTGGTCGCGGGGGTCGCCGCAGGCATTGCCAACGGGATTGCCGGCGGCGGGACCTTCATCGCGTTTCCAACATTGCTCGCCCTCGGCATCCCCGCACTCACGGCGAATACGACCACGACGGTCGGTGTCGTGCCGAGCTACGTCGGTGGCATTCGGGGATTCCGCTCCGAACTTCGTGGTCACCGTCAGCTCATTTTGTCACTCGTGCCCTCATGCCTCTCGGGCGCCTTGGTCGGGTGCGGCCTCCTTCTCTGGTTTCCGCCGGGTGCCTTTCGCGCCGTCGTGCCCTGGCTCGTCCTCGCGGGAACGGTGCTCTTCGCGTTCGCCCCGCGTATCAGTGCTCGACTGGCTGGGGTGCACCCCTCCGGTCGGGGCCATAAATGGGCTCTCCGGATTGGCGTCGCCCTCTGTGCGGTCTACGGTGGCTATTTCGGAGCGGGACTCGGGATTATGTTGCTCGCCGTGATGGCCGTCACCCTGCCCCTTGAACTACGGGAGTTGCAGGGGCTGCGAAACGTACTTGCCGGAATTATTGCCCTCTGCAGCGCCATCGTTTTTCTCATTCGCGGCCACCTCGTGGGATCCGCGGTCCTCTGCATCATGATCGGCACGCTGCTTGGCGGCAGCATCGGCACGTCGTTACTCAAGCGGATGACCCCCACCACGGTTCGAGTCGTCATCATTACGCTGGGGCTCAGCACCGCGCTGCGGTTGCTGCTCTAGACAAGCCGCTATTTCCTACCGTTATACTAGGAATTATCAAGCGCTTCTTTTCCTTTCCGAACCCCGTCAATGACGCGGCGGCCCGCACGGTGGCCCTCGGCGTCGTCGCCATGAGTCTGGCCTCGTTCGTCTTCAGCTGGTCGTGGATGCTCACACCGCTGACGTACGGCTTTGCGGCTCGGGTCGCCACCGGTCCAACCATGTCACCACTCGGTCAGTTCGCCGTTCGGGTCGCGGGCCCGCGTCTCACGGCGTGGCAAAAATTCGTGCCGGGACCTCCCAAGCGGTTCGCCCAGTTCATTGGCCTGAGCTTCTGCATCGCTACCGACGTGGTGTCGTACATCAACGGTTTCGGCGTGGCCCGATGGATCCTGCTCCCCCTCGCTTTTGCGGCATCGTTGGAGGGATTCCTCGGATTTTGCCTCGGCTGCACGCTCTTTGGATGGGGCATTCGCCTTGGTCTGGTGCCCGAAAAAATTTGTGTTGAATGCGGCGACCTCTCGGCTCACTACGCCCGACTCGCCGCGACACCTGACGCTTCTTAAATTTTTCCCCACCACCGCGACAACTCGCCATCCAATCGAGACGGATACCCCGCTGAGTTCGTAGGCTAGAGACACTATGAATCGTCACTCACGATCTGTTCGTGCACTACTCGCCCTGAGTCTGCTGAGCGCGGCGGCCATCGCCGCACCCTCGGTAGCCACGGCCGTTGTGCATCCCCGCATCGTTGTGGCAGTTCCCCAACCGTTAGCCCCCGGCGCCACCGTTGTTGGCACGAGCGGCGTCGGCACCTTCGACGTCGTTCTGCGGTCCGCCCACGCAGCCAATGAGCAATCATTCCTCCGCGCCCTGAGCACACCTGGTTCCCCCGAGTATCGGCACTTCGTTACACCAACCGTCTTCGCCAAGCGTTACGGTGCCTCGGCCGAACGTGTGGCCCGCGTGCGGGCCTACCTCACGAAAGAAGGACTGCACGTCGGTAGCCTCAGTCGAGGCCGTTTGGTGCTTTCCGTTCACGGTTCGGTGGGGGCCATCGCCCACGCCTTTGCCGCCCGCGTGGCTCGGGTTCGGCGCGCTGATGGCGTCGTCGTCACCCAACTCACCACGCCGGCAACGCTTCC
>DAIPLC010000014.1:0-1831 GCA_036769405.1 Acidimicrobiales bacterium | reverse complement strand
ACGACTACGACGGTGCCGTCGTCGAACTACGCGGGACCCTGCCCCAGCGCCGGCGCGTCGAGCGGGACGCAGCCCAACAGCCTCGGTGGCTACACCATCCAGCAACAGGGGCAGCTCTACGGGCTCACGAGTCAATGGCTTCAGGGACACACCGGCCAGGGTGCCGTTATCGCCATGTACGAACTCGGCACGTACGACCCTCTCGACACCCACGTCTTTTTTGCCTGCTACCACCTGACGCCGACCATCCACACCATCAAGGTTGATGGTGGGTCCACGGGCGCCTACAGCGACGAGGCCACGATGGATATTGAGCAGGCGTCGGCCTTGGCGCCTGGTGCCGCCATCGATGTCTACAGCGGACCAAATACCAACAACGGCCCGATCGATCTTTACGCCAAAATCGCCGATGACAACCTCGCCACCGTCGTTTCGACGTCGTGGGGTGACTGCGAGAACGACCCGTCGGGAGCCATTAACGCCGAAGCACCGATCTTTCAGCAGATGGCCGCCGAAGGTATGACGGTTGTCGCCGCATCCGGTGACAACGGCTCTTCCGACTGCAACGGCATCACCAATAACTCGCCCGCCGTTGACGACCCCGCCTCGCAGCCGTTCGTGACGGGAGTCGGTGGGTTGAGCGTCGACACCCTCGCACCCCTCAGTCAAACGGTGTGGAACAACAATGGTGGGGCGGGTGGCGGTGGCGTCTCCGCTCTCTGGTCACGCCCCTGGTGGCAGCGCGGCGCCCTCTTCTCAAACAACACCTCACAAGGCGTCGCCGCGGCCACTACTCGCATGGCGCCAGATCTTTCGCTGATGGCCGACCCGTCCACAGGCTTTATTCAATACTTCACCGGTGGTAACAGCATCAACGTCAACTGCGCCCATTCGTCGTGCGTTAAGTGGAGCAGCATCGGTGGAACATCGATTGGACCACCAATCATGAGTGCCGTTATTGCCATCGCCATCCAAACGTGTTCGACGGTGCAACTCAACGGTTCAAATCGCTTGGGTTTCTTGAACCCCACGCTCTACAGTGACGCCGCGCAACTCGGAAATTTCATTGACGTCACCAGCGGCAGTAATGACGCCTTCAAACAAGGTGCCTACGACGCGGGCACGGGCTACGACCTCGCCTCGGGCCTGGGCAGTCCCACCCCGGCCCTCGTCAAGGCGTTGTGCCCGTCGGCCCTGGACCCGACGAGGAGCTCGCTGGTGGCGTCAAAGCGAGCCGCCTACCTCAACGGTTCCGTCACGCTCACCGCCTTCGTCCAGAGCGCTACGGGGAGCCCACTAGTCAATACCCCGGTAACGTTCACCGCCTCCGCCGCCGCCGGCCAAGCCCTCTTTGACAACGAAGTGGCCACCGCGAGTGGCTCGGGCGCACTGGTCACCGTGAACGCCTCCGCGGCGGGCATCGCTACCGTCTCGGTCACGGCGACGCAGCCGGGGCCCGTGACGATTCGCGAAAGCGTCGCTGGACTGACCGTTTCCACAGTTACCGTCATGTTTGTGGCAACGCCACTCAGCGAATTAGTGCCGGTCCGGCCTGCCTTGACGCGAGCGGGATCGACGGGTACCTCACTCTCAGTGGCACTCGTGCCCTACCTCACCAAAGTGCCCCCCGTGAGGGAATACCAATTGACGTTGAATAACGGGAAAACGTGGTTTAGTTTCACCGGTAACGCATCGAAGTTTTCACTACGCAACCTCGCTCCCGGTCACCAGTACACGTTGCAACTGCGCGCAATTAACGCCAACGGCGCTGGATCGTGGTCACGACCACTCCGCGTCGTGACGCCGGTCTAGGTCGAACGAGTCCAATGGC
>DAIPLC010000013.1:0-16920 GCA_036769405.1 Acidimicrobiales bacterium | reverse complement strand
GTGGAGGTGATGGGAATCGAACCCACTACCTCTTCATTGCGAACGAAGCGCTCTGCCAAATGAGCTACACCCCCGAGGGATCCCCACTTTAGCCGACGGCGTACTGACGGGTCTCGGTCTCGTCCTCGATCGAGGCAACGTGGCCCTGCTCGGCGACTGGCGCGTAGGCAGTGGCGCTGCGACGAACACCCAGCGAGGCGGGCTCAAGATACCCGAGGGCCACTGACACGAAGGCCAGCGCGACGAAGAGCACCAGGGCGCTGCCGGTGAGGAGCGCGGCACCCACGAAGAGCGTGCCACCCGCGATCGTCGCAATCGCGGTCAACAGCACCGTACCGGCGACGAGTCCCGCAAAGATGCGAGCGCGGCGAACGCGCATCGATACCAGAGGTTGCTCGTCGACCACAGTCTCGACGAGAGCATTCGGCACGGAGGAGTACGCGGCGTAGCGGTTGGCGACCGGTGCTTCTGGCACTTCATCGTCGCGCACCACGCGCAACCGTGGACGAGCATCCACTTCCTCCAACGGCGTTTCATCTTCGAGCAGACGGGCCGGCTGCACCGAGTACCCCTGACGACGCATAATCTGCAGTCCCTTGCGGTAGTTCAGAATCGACTTGTCGAGGTTGGCCTCGCGAACACGGCGGACGGCAAAGGGGGTCAGCAACACCACCCACACCACGACAACGCCGAGAATAATCATCGGTGTGCCTTGTCAGATGAGCACGTATTCATTGAAGTAAAAAATAGTTCTCGACCACTTTGGTGTGGTGGATACTCAGAACATTTTTTGCTCAAAAAACTTACTCGTGCAGACCGCACTCCACCTTGTCGGCACCGGCCCAACGACCCGAGCGACGGTCTCCCGGCGTGAGGGGCTTAATCGTCGCGGGGGCACACCCGATCGAGGCATACCCTTCGGCCCACAGTGGGTGCTCGGGTAACTCGTTCGAGGAGAGGTAGTAGGCGATGTCCTCGTCGGTCCACGTCGCGAGTGGGTTCACTTTGACGAGGCCAAACTTGTCATCCCACTGCACGATGGGCATCGACGCTCGCGTTGGAGCATCAACACGCTTGACGGCGGTGATCCACGCGGCCCGCTGCTCGACGGCGCGCTGCAGCGGCCCCACCTTGCGCACCTGACAGCACCCCGCCGCTCCGCAGGGCGTATCTGCCGCATCGGGACCAGGCGTGGTGACAGTCATAGTGAGTTGCCACGCAGCGGCGATCTCGTCGCGGAAGGCGAGGGTCTCAGCGAAGTGCGCTCCGGTGTCGAGAAACACAATCTCGGTGTTCGGGCGCTGCTGGTGAATCATGTGCAGCAGGGCGAGGTCCTCAAAGGAGCAGGCCATAGCGACGTCGTCACCGAAGCGCTCAAAGGTCCAGCGAAGGATTTCGCTCGGGGCGGCGTGCGCGAAGGCCGCGTCGGCGGCCTCGATCTCGGCCAGGAGTTCGGGAGTAGGTGTGGTCATGCTCATAACCCTAAACGTCGACTTTCTCTAACATTCTCTAGTGAATTTGTAGAGTATCCTAGAGCGTTGTGCCAATAACCGCCCACTTCCTCCCTTTAGGCTCTCTCTGATGACTGATCACCTCGACCTGCTCGAATCTCACGCGATTTTCATTCTCCGCGAAGTCGTCGCCGAATGCGAACGTCCCGTGTTGTTGTTCTCGGGCGGGAAGGACTCCGCCGTCCTCTTGCACCTCGCCGGCAAGGCCTTCGCCCCCGCCGCACTCCCCTTCCCCGTCATGCACATCGACACTGGGTACAACTTCCCCGAAGTGATTGACTTCCGCGACCGCGCCGTCGCCCGTCACGAGGCCCGTTTGATCGTGGCGTCAGTCGAAGAAACCATCCGACAGGGCAAGGCCGCTGACCCCGGTCACCTCGGTTCCCGTAATCGCATTCAGACCACCACCCTGCTCGACGCCATTACCGAGCACCGTTTCGACGCCGCCTTCGGTGGCGCTCGCCGCGACGAGGATAAGGCCCGCGCCAAAGAGCGCATCTTGTCCTTCCGCGACGCCTTCGGTCAGTGGGACCCAAAGGCCCAGCGCCCCGAACTCTGGCAGCTCTACCACGGCAAGGTCAACGAGGGCGAACACCTTCGCGCTTTCCCGCTGTCGGACTGGACCGAACTGGACGTCTGGCAGTACATCGAACGAGAGGAGATGGATCTACCGTCCATCTACTTCGCCCACGAGCGCGACGTCGTGCTGCGCGACGGCATGTGGCTCGCCGTGGGTGACTTCGTCGAACTCCGTGAGGGAGAGACAGCTGAAGTGCGTTCCGTGCGCTACCGCACCGTTGGCGACGCCAACTTGACCGGTGCGGTCTTGTCTGACGCGACCACGCGGGCCGATATCGTCGCCGAAGTCGCCCTGGCCAATGTGTCCGAACGTGGTGCCACGCGCGGTGACGACAAGTTCTCCGAGAGCGCCATGGAAGACCGCAAGCGAGAGGGCTACTTCTAATGTCATTTGCCACCAAGGACCTTCTGCGTCTGGCCACCGTGGGGTCAGTCGACGACGGCAAGTCGACGCTGATTGGTCGACTCCTCGTCGACACCCGGCAGCTCTTCGACGACCAGCTCGACGCCGTGGCCACCGCCTCGCAGAACCGCGGCGTGGGTGACCTCGACCTCAGTTTCGTAACCGACGGCCTTCGGGCCGAACGTGAGCAGGGCATCACGATCGACGTGGCCTACCGCTACGCCTCGACCCCCACGCGCAAGTTCATCATCGCCGACTGCCCCGGCCACGTGCAGTACACCCGCAACATGGCCACCGGCGCATCAACCGCCGACCTGGCGCTCGTCGTACTCAACGTCGCCCAGGGTGTCAAAGAGCAGACGCGTCGACACCTCTGCATCGCCGCGCTACTCGGCGTGCGCACGGCCATCATCGCCATCAACAAGATGGATGCGGTGGACTGGTCCGAGGATGCCTTCCGCGCGGTCGTCGATGACGTCACCGCCCTCACGACGCAGTTGGGCTTCACCTCAGTGACGACCATCCCGGTCTCGGCCCTGTTGGGAGAAAACGTCGTGGAGCGCTCGGCGCACCTCGAATGGTACGACGGCCCTACCGTGTTGCAGGCCCTCGAAGCCGCGCCGGCGGGCACGTGGGCCACCTCAACCGGTGCCCGACTCCCCATTCAGCGCGTGCTTCGCCAAGTTGGTGGCGGTCGCACCTACGCCGGCATGATCGCGGGTGCACCATTGCGCGACGGTGACGAGGTCGTCCTGCTTCCTGCCGGACTCACCACCACTATCAACGCCATGCAGTCAGGTAGCGGCGCCCGCCACGCCGCCACGGCCGGACTCTCCATCGACGTTGGACTCGCCCACGAAACGGACGCTGGGCGTGGCGACATGCTCGCCACCGCTCCCCTGCCCACCGTGACTAAAGAGTTTGTTGCCACCGTCTGCTGGTTTGGCGAGACGTCGGTGCGCACCGGACAGCGTCTGCGCCTCAAGCACACCACGCGCCTGACCCCCGCCCGACTCGGGGTAATTGAGGGTTGTGTCGACATCGCCACGCTGAGCGTGGAGGCGGCCGAAAGTTTCACGACGAACGACATCGGCCTCGTGACTATCCAGACCGCGGACCCGCTCGTCGTTGACGACTACCAGGTCAACCGAGTGACGGGCAGTTTCGTCTTGATCGACGAAGTCACCAACGCCACGGTGGCTGCCGGGATGGTCGGACGAGCGTCGTTCCTTTAGTTGAAGGGCTGCCAAATCATCACGATGAAGGCCAAGGCCGTCAACGTGAGGAGCACATCAACGGAGCGACCGAAGACGGCCCCGTCCTTAGGCGAGGCCACGCCGTCGGCCGCAATGGTGGCCGCGAGCTGTCGCTCAGCAGGCAGCACACGGACTTCGAGGTGACCGGCAATGAGTAGCCACAGCAGGAAGGCGATGCCGACGTAGGCGTGCTTGAAGCTGACCTCAGCGCCACCGATACCCACGAGAGCCATACCGGTCACGGGCATCAGGTGCACGACGCGCGCCGCCATGTTGCTGCGCTGCGGGAATTGGCGACGCTGCACGTCACTGTCGGCGCCACGGGCTACCTTGGCGCCGGCCATGCGAAGTACGACGAAGACGGCGATCGAGGCCACACCCAGAATGATGTGCAGGGCGAGAAATACGTCGTAGGGAACGGAATTGAAAGTTGCGACCATAGAAGAGAATGGTACTCGGAGTTCACTCAGAGAGACGGCGAACGTTCGCCCCGAGTGTCGCCAGTCGTCCGGGTAAATCGTCGTAGCCGCGCTCCACGTGGTCGATACCACTGACCGTGGTGGTACCCCTGGCGACCAGACCCGCCAACACCAAGGCGGCCGCGGCGCGAATGTCACTGCCGTGCACTGAGGTGCCCTGGAGTTCGGGAACACCACGAATCATCGCGTGGTGGCCCTCGGTGGCAATGTTGGCGCCAAGTTTGATCAGCTCGTCCACGTAGCGAAAGCGACCGACGAAGAGATTCTCCGAGACAATGGATACGCCCTCGGCGGTGGAGAGCATCGTGGTGATCAGTGGCTTGTAGTCCGTGGCCACGCCGGGGTACGGAAGGGTCGACACGTCGCAGGAGGCAATTCGTTGCGGACCACGAACCCGAATACCGTTGGCAGTGTCGACGTCGCCACCCATGGCGGTCAACTTGCGCAGCAGCGTCACCATGTGGGCACCGTTAGCGTCGACGACGTGGACGTCGCCGCCGGTAATCATGGCGGCGGCGAGGTACGTCGCGGTCACAATGCGGTCGGTCACCACGTGGTGTCGCGCTGGGGCGAGTTCTTCTACCCCTTGAATGATGAGCCTCGACGTGCCAAGGCCCTCAATCTGGGCCCCCATGGCAACGAGTTGGCGCCCGAGGTCTTCCACCTCGGGCTCACGGGCGGCATTGTCAATGACGGTGCGACCATCGGCCAGTACCGCGGCCATCAACAGGTTGTCGGTGGCGGTGTGACTGGGGTACTCGAGGGTGATGTGGGTGGCGCGGAGGCGACCCGCCACCCGCGCACGAATGAACTGGCGATCGTTTTCGAACACCGCCCCCATCGCGCCGAGGCCATCAGTGTGAAAGTTGATGGGGCGATGACCGAAGTCGTCGCCACCGGGCAGTGCCATAGTCGCCTCGCCACAGCGGGCGAGCAATGGACCGAGCACCACGATGGAGGCGCGCATGGCCTCAAAGAGATGGGCCGGAGCCTGCGGAATAATGTCGGCCGCGGGTGGCACGGTAATGGCCAACTCGTTCGGACCGGTGGTCGCGACCTGGCAGCCCAGGGCCTCGAGCAGTTCGCACATCGTCACCACGTCAGCGATACCGGGTACGTTCGTGAGGTAGTGGGTGCCCGACGCCACTAAACAGGCCGCCATTTGCTTGAGGACGGCATTTTTCGCCCCGAGCGCCGTAACGGCACCTGAGAGAGGCCCGGCGGGGGTCAACACAACAGAAGTCACCCTGCCAGTATGCCCCAGTCCACACCATTGGTGACCCGTTAAGGCGGTATCCTACGGTTCTATGCTTCGTCCAAGTCGTCCCGACCGTAACCTCGCCCTCGAAATGGTCCGCGTTACCGAGGCCGCCGCGGTGGCGGCCGCACGGTGGGCCGGCCGCGGGGATAAGAACGCCGCCGACGGCGCGGCCGTGGACGCCATGCGTTTCGTTCTCGGTGGTGTCTCCATGGACGGCGTCGTGGTTATTGGTGAGGGTGAAAAAGACGAAGCCCCCATGCTCTACAACGGGGAGCGCATCGGCAATGGCGAGCCACCGGAGATGGATATTGCCGTGGACCCCGTGGACGGCACTTCGCTCACCGCCGCTGGTCGCAACGGCGCGCTCTCGGTCATCGCCCTGGCCGAACGAGGCTCCATGTTCGATCCCGGCCCGTGTTTCTATATGAACAAAATTGTGGTCGGGCCCCGCGGTCGAGGCGCCATTGATATCACGGCGAGCGCCACGGACAACATCACGGCCCTCGCGCGCCAGCTACGCAAGCCGGTGCAGGAGATCAGCATCGTGGTGCTCGATCGCCCACGACACGACGCGCTCATCGCTGAAATTCGTGAAATCGGCGCTCGGGTGCTCTCCATCTCGGACGGGGACGTGGCCGGCGCCGTCGCCACCTCGTGGCCAAACTCCGGTGTCGACCTCCTCATGGGTATCGGTGGGACACCCGAGGGTGTCATCGCTGCCGCCGCCCTCAAGGGCTTAGGTGGTGAGATTCAGGGACGTCTCCACGCACCCACCCCCGAGCTCCAAGCACACGCCGAAGCCCTCGGGTACGACTTCTCGCGCGTCCTTCACACCAACGACCTCGTGGCCAGCGATGACTGCTTCTTTGCCGCCACCGCCATTACTGATGGTGACGTTCTCCGCGGCGTGCGGTTCCACGACTTTGGCGCCACCACACAATCACTCGTCGTACGGAGTCGGTCGGGAACCGTGCGCACTATTGAAACCTTCCACCGCCACGACAAGTTGCAGGAGTTCTCTACCGCTTTGTAAGGCGGGGGTCATGAGAGGTATAAAGTAAACGGACTGTAACAAAACAGTCAGCGTGACACCGGGGGGAGTCAGTATGAAGGTTTCAGCAATCTTGGCCACCAAGGGCCGTGAGGTCGCCACGATCTCACAAGGGCAGTCGCTCGCCGACGCCATTCGCATGCTCAAAGAACGTCGCATCGGTGCTCTGGTCGTCACCGGTGGCTTCCCTCCCTTGGTGGGAATTCTCTCCGAGCGCGACATCGTGCGCGCACTCGCCGAGCACGGCGCCGGCGCCCTCACCATGGCCGTCTCATCGTTCATGAGCCCCCATGTCACCACTTGCACTGAGTCCGCGAGTGCCGATGGCCTCATGGCGCTCATGACCGACCAGCGCATTCGTCACGTGCCCGTCATCGATAACAACGTGCTAGTCGGCATGATCTCTATCGGCGACGTGGTCAAGTCTCGTCTGGGTGAACTCGAGACCGAGAAGCGCGACCTGCTGGACTACGTGTCAGCTCGCTAAGGACAACGCCGTTAGTCGGTACTGTGTACCACTGAGGACGTTGAAAACGACGTACGGGGCTGGTTCCTGAGTCGGTGTGATCGACCGGGGCATTGCCGTGGTGGTCAACCCCGAGTTCCTGCGGATGGGCACCGCCGTCGCCGATAGTTTGCGGCCGTCACGGGTCGTCGTGGCTCAACCTCGGAAGTAGCGGCCCGCACAATTGCGGCCCTCTCCGCCCTCCCTGACACTCCCGTACACGTCATGGCACCGAAGGCCGCTCAGGTCATGAAATACGCTACCAACGCCTTCCTAGCCAGTCGACTCAGCATGGCCCACGAGTTGGCACGCTTCTGTGACGAAGTCGGTGTGGACGCCTCCGAGGTCCTCAACAGCCTCGGCGACGACCCTCGCATTGGTCATAACTATCTCGAGCTCGCCCCCGGCTGGGGAGGTCAGTGCTTCCCGAAAGACACCGCGGCTCTCGTGGCCCTCGGGGACGAGCGCGGCTTTGACTTCCACATGACGCGAGCCGCTATCCGCTCTAATGAGGAGCAGATTACGTTTGCTGCTACCCAGATTCGTAACCTCGTAGGAGCCGAAACGCCACGTGTCGCCCTGCTCGGTCTCACCTTCAAACCCAAAACCAGCGACCGACGGGCCTCTTCCGCCCTGCGCATCGCGGCGTCGTTGCTGGCCGAGGGCGTCACTATTTCGGCCTATGACCCGACCGTCTCCGAACCGGCGCCCGACCTTAGGGGCCTACTCCTGCACGACACCGCCGCTGACGCAGTGGGTGAGGCCTCCGTTATCGCAGTCATGGTGAAGTGGGAAGAGTTCGCAAACTTGGACTGGCACGACGTGGCTCAGCGAGCCCCAAAGGCAACCATCTTCGACCCCCACAATTTCCTTGATCGCGAGGCGATTGCCAGGGCCGGACTTGGCTACCGCGGTATGGGTCGCCAGTAGTTTCTCGCGCCGCGCACCAGAAATGAAAAAATCCCCTGGCGCCAGTGGCGCCAGGGGATTTCTTCAAAAAAACTAGAGCTGCTTGGCGACGCCCGCGAGAATGGTGGCGCGCGTCACGCCCTCTTCACCCGAAGGACCCACCTGGAAGTAGCCGCTCTCGATTTCAAACGAGAGCACGCCCTCAGGGGCCGTCACGCGGACAATGCCCGCAACGAGGTCACCGACCGTCGGGGTGTGCTGCGGCATCACCGTGAATTCACCCTCGGACGAGCGGGCCATAACGGCCGACGCGCTCCCCTTCCAGAGAGCCGCCTCGGGCGTCACGATTTCAACGAGCAGCGAACCCACGATTAACCCTTGGCGAGTTCCGCGGCGAGGCGCTCAACGTCAGACGCTCCACCGACGTTCAAGAACGCCTGCTCGGGGTACTGGTCGAGGTCACCCTTGACCAGCAACTCGAACGACTCAATGGTCTCCGATACGGGCACGTTGATGCCGTCGATACCGGTGAACATCTTCGAGACGTACATGGGCTGCGACAGGAAGCGCTGGATCTTGCGAGCGCGCGACACGGTCAAGCGGTCGTCTTCCGAGAGCTCGTCGAGACCCAGGATTGCGATGATGTCCTGAAGTTCCTTGTAGCGCTGGAGGATCTGCTGGACCTGACGGGCCACGGTGTAGTGACGGTCACCGACAATTTCGGGGGCCAGAATGTTCGAGGTTGACGTCAACGGGTCCACCGCAGGGTAGATACCCAGAGCGGCGATGTTTCGGTTCAACTCGGTCGTGGCGTCCAAGTGGGTGAACGTGGTGAACGGTGCCGGGTCGGTGTAGTCGTCTGCGGGGACGTAAACGGCCTGCAGCGAGGTAATCGAACGACCACGGGTCGAGGTAATGCGCTCCTGGAGTTCACCCATCTCGTCGGCGAGGGTCGGCTGGTATCCCACGGCACTCGGCATACGGCCGAGCAGCGTGGAAACCTCGGAACCGGCCTGCACGAAACGGAAGATGTTGTCCACGAACAACAGCACGTCCTGGTTCTTGACGTCACGGAAGTACTCGGCCATGGTCAAGGCGGCGAGGGCCACACGGAGGCGCACCCCTGGTGGTTCGTCCATCTGACCGTAGACGAGAGCCGTCTTTTCGATAACACCCGACTCCCGCATTTCGAGCATGAGGTCGGTGCCTTCACGGGTGCGCTCACCGACACCGGCGAACACTGACACACCGTCGTGGAGTGAGGCCACGCGGCGAATCATTTCCATGATCAACACGGTCTTACCGACACCGGCACCACCGAAGAGGCCGATCTTGCCACCCTGTACGTAGGGGGCGAGGAGGTCGATGACCTTGATACCGGTTTCGAACATGGTGGCGCGGGGCTCGAGCTGGTCGAACGCTGGTGGGTTGCGGTGGATTTCCCAACGGTCCTCGACGGGACCGATGTCGTCGGTGTCCAGCGGCTGGCCGAGCACGTTGAACACGTGACCGAGCACCGCATCGCCGACGGGCACCGAGATGCCACGACCGGTCTGGCGCACGACGGCACCACGGACGAGACCGTCGGTGGGCTTCATGCACACGCAGCGGACGCGGCCTTCGCCGATCTGCTGAGCGACTTCGGCCGTTACGACCACCGAGACGCCCTCAATAACGATGTCCATCTCAACGGCGTGGTTGATTTCCGGCAGCGAGTGCGGCGGGAACTCAACGTCCACGACAGGACCGGCAATCGCAACAACGCGACCAGTCTCGAGCGTGGTCTTTTCAGGAGCCATAGTCATTTATTTCTCACTTTCCCGAGCGGAGCGCTTCGGCTCCACCCACGATTTCCATGATTTCGGTCGTAATCGAGTCCTGACGGGCTCGGTTCATAACGCGAGTTAGGTTCTGCGCCAGTTCGTCGGCGTTGTCGGTAGCGGCGGCCATGGCGCGCTGCTGTGACGTGTGGAACGAGGCGGCGCCTTCGAGCAGGGCCGAGAAGATCTCGCTCTCGAGGGCCTTGGGCGCCAGTTCGGCGAGCAACTGCTCCACCTCTGGCTCGAACTCGGTGTAGCCCTTGAGACCAGTAGTCGGCGCGGGCAAGACATCCTCGTTCATGGTCAGCGGCAGCAACTGCGCCGACTCGACGACCTGCTGGCCAGCCGAGACGAAACGCGTCGACACGAGCATGACCTGCTGGACGTCACCGGCGACGAAAGGCGCCGCGATGGCGTCCGCCACGACGCGAGCGTCGGCGAAGGTCGGCTTGTCCGAGAAACCGGTGAAGCTGTCGGCCACCGTAAAGCCGCGGAAGCGGTAGTACGGGGCGGCCTTCTTACCGACGGTGTAGATCTGGACCTTGGTGCCCTGGGCTCGCAGGGAGTTGACCAGACGCTCACCAGCGCGCAGCGCCGATGAGTTGTAGGCACCGGAAAGTCCGCGGTCACCACAAATAACCAGAACGATGGCGTTCTCGACCGTCTCCGGCGTCGCCAGGAGCTTGCGCGCAACGGCCGGATCACCCAGAGCCGCTTCAGCGATGATGCGCTGCATGCCCTGTCGGTACGGTCGATTCGCGGCAATTCGTGCCTGGGAGCGAGCAATTTGTGAGGCGGCAATAAGTTCCATTGCCTTGGTAATTTTGCGAGTTGCCTTCACCGACTTAATACGTCCACGAAGTACTCGTTCCTGTCCACCAGCCATTGCTCCTCCTTTCTTTCTCGATCGTTACGTTGAACTAGTTGCTACGGGCGAAGCCGTCAAGGAACGTCTGCAGCGCCGCGTTGATCAGCTCAACGTCGGGCAGCTTGCCGGTGGTGCGAATCTCACCGAGCAAGTCCGCGTGCTTGGCGCGCAGGTAGGTCAAGAGCTCCTGCTCGAAGCGACGAACGTCTTCGACGGGAACGGTGTCCAGCCAACCACGCGTACCTGCGTAGATGACGATGACCTGCTCTTCGAAGGGCATTGGCGCGTTGAGGCCCTGCTTCAGCAGTTCCGTCAAGCGGTAGCCGCGGTCGAGCTGGGACTGCGACGACTTGTCCAGTTCGGAACCGAACGTGGCGAAGGCCTCGAGGTCACGGAACTGAGCAAGGTCAATCTTCATCGAACCCGAGACCGACTTCATGGCCTTGGTCTGGGCGGCGCCACCGACTCGTGACACCGAGTTACCGACGTTGATCGCGGGGCGAACACCCGAGTAGAAGAGGTCCGACTCGAGGAAGACCTGACCGTCGGTGATCGAAATCACGTTGGTCGGGATGTACGCGGTGATGTCACCGGCCTTGGTCTCAATGATGGGCAGAGCAGTCAACGAACCGCCACCCAACTCGTCGCTCAACTTCGCGGCTCGCTCGAGGAGACGGCTGTGGAGGTAGAAGACGTCGCCAGGGTACGCTTCGCGGCCCGGTGGGCGGCGCAGCAAGAGCGAGATCTGACGGTAGGCCTCGGCCTGCTTCGACAGGTCGTCGTACACGACGAGGGCGTGCTGACCGGTCTCCATCCACTCCTGGCCAATAGCGCAGCCGGCGTAGGGGGCGAGGAACTTGAACGGTGCGGGGTCACCAGCGGAGGCGACGACCACCACGGTGTACTCCATGGCGCCGTGGTCTTCGAGGAGCTTCACGGTCTGAGCAACCGAGGAGTTCTTCTGACCGACGGCGACGTAGATGCACTTCACGTTCTGACCCTTCTGGTTCAGAATCGTGTCGATGGCCACGGTGGTCTTACCGGTCTTGCGGTCACCGATGATGAGTTCGCGCTGGCCACGGCCGATCGGGGTCATGGCGTCGATGGCCTTGATACCCGTCTGCATAGGCTCGCCTACGGGCTGACGACCGACGATACCGGGGGCCTGCACTTCCATGCGGCGCTCCTTGGCACCCACGAGTGGGCCCTTGCCGTCGATTGGCACACCGAGCGCGTTGACCACGCGGCCGAGCAGGGCGTCACCGACGGGCATCGAAAGGATGCGACCGGTCGAGCGAACAACCTGCTCTTCTTCGATGTGGTCCACGGAACCAAGCACCACCGCACCGATGGTCTCTTCGTCAAGGTTCATGGCGAGGCCGACGGTGCCGTCTTCGAACTCGAGGAGCTCGTTGACCTTGGCCGAGGGCAGACCGGAGACGCGCGCAATACCGTCACCGACCTCGACCACGCGGCCGACCTGTTCGGCGCCGACGACTGGCGTGAATTCAGTGACGTGCGTACGAAGCGCGTCGGTAATCTCATTGGCACTAATGGTGAGCTCAGTCATCACAGTTTCCTTTTCTTAGTCGTTCAATACAGATTCGAGAACACGGCCGCTCATGACGACGTCGTGCAGGGCGCCGAGGCGACCCTTGGTGGATGCGTCCAGACGCAGATCGCCCACTTCAACAATCACGCCACCCAGGAGCGATTCATCACGAGCGATTTGCAGTTCGACATTGGTGCCGGTGAGCAGCGCGAGGGCGGCCACGAGCTGGGCTTCGCTGGCGGCGTCGAGGTCACGGGCCGTGTGGACGCGAGCAACGCGCCAGTCACGGGCGCGAGCCACGTAGTCAACGAGGTAGTCGAGGGTGCCGACGATGTCACGGGCGCGACCAGCCGAGACGGCGTAGCGAGCGAGGGACAGCGTCACTTCGTGCACCTTGCCGGTGAGCAACGCGTCAACGAGGCCGCTGCGCGAGGCCAGTGGCGCATCACGGTCGACCAACGTACGACGAAGGTCGCGGTTTGCTTCGATGGTGCGGGCCCAGCGGAAGAGTTCCTCTTCCACCTGCGCGAAGACCGCCGTGTCGACGCCCGCCAAAACCGCGTCCGCGGCTCCGGCGACGCGCTGACGGGCGGCCAACAGGCCCAGCGACAAGAGTTCAATTGAGCCGGTCTCACTCAGGACGAGTGCGGACAGTGCGAGTTCCGAGATGGCGTGGGGAACGTCCTGGGCGGCGCAGTGGGCCGCAGCGTAGGACGCGATGCTCTTCGTGGCGTCAGCAACCTTGCCGTTGAGCAACGTACTGACCACACCTGATCGCACGACCGCGCTGAGCGCCGTGTCCGTCAAGACCCCACGGAGTTCGGGCTGCGAGAGGATGGCGCGGTCAAACGCCGCCAGTTCCGCCGCCGCCGTAGCGAGGCTGGCACTGTCGAGTCGTCCCAAAAGGGCGAGCGCGTATCCTTCGAGCTTCGGCTGCATACGAGTTAGTTCGCTTCCCGCGCTGATTCGGCCTGCAGCGCAGCCACGGCCTCGGCGACGAGGTCCTGGTGCGCGGCCTGGTCAACTTCACGACCGACCACCTTGGCGACGAGGTCAAAGACGATGTCACCAATCTTGGCCGACGCTTCGTCGATGGCCTTCTGGCGTGCGCTGGCAACTTCACCCTGCGCGTTGGCCACGATACGGTCGTACTCTGCCTGACCACGACCGGCCGATTCGGCCTTAACCTGGTCGGCGAGTGACTGGGCGTTGGCGACAATGTCACGAGCCTGGTCACGGGCTTCGGCCAAGACGCGAGCACGCTCGTCGTCAGCCTCGGCCGCCGCCTGGCGGGCCTTGTCGGCGGCCTCGAGGGCCGTACGAATCTTGTCCTGACGCGCCTCGATGGCCTTGTTCAACATGGGCAGCACCTTCTTGGTCATGAGAACCAAGATGACGATGACCACGGCGAGCTCGACAAACCACGTCGCGTTCGGGAGGAGAAAGATTGAACCAATCATGTCGTGAGACCTTCTCTAGTAGAGGGTAACCACGGTGCTGGGGCGCGAGACCCCAGCGCCGAGGAAACTATTGCGCCTTGAAGACGTAAACGAAGACAACCAAGAACACGAGGTTGATGAAGTACATAGCTTCGACGAGACCAACGGTCAAGAAGAAGTAGGTACGAGCCTTGTTCTCGATCTCCGGCTGACGGGCGATGGCGGCAATAGTCTGGCTACCGGCCAGACCGTCACCAATCGCGGCACCGATTGCACCGCCACCGAGGGCGAGACCGCCACCGACGAGGGCACCTGCGGTCCGTACTGCGGATGCGATGTCGTTTGGATTTGCCATTTTGTCTTTCCTCCTGGGTTGGGTTAATGAGAGGCTTCGGGCGCGTGTTCTTCGTGGCTAGTAGCCATACCGAAATACAACATCGCGAGCAACATGAAGATGTACGCCTGGATCGCACCGATACCAAGGTCGAACGGCTTCCACAAAATTTCGCCGAAGGGAACGGCGAAGATCGGCAGCAGGGCGGTGATAACACCGACCATGATGGCGCCGGAGAATAAGTTACCGAAGAGACGGAAGGTCATCGTGACCGGCTTGGTGATCTCTTCAATGATGTTGATGGGGGTCATGGCTGCCATCGGCTGGGTGTAGTGCTTCAAGTAGCCACCGATACCACGGGCGCGAATGGATTCGACGTGGACCCAGACAATGACCAGTGCGGCCATGGCCAGGGGCAGGTTGATGTCACTGGTTGGGGCGGGCAGGATGTCGCCCGACACGCCGGGGTGCATCGAGGAAGGGATGAAGCCAATCCAGTTGCTAATGAGAATGAAGAGGAAGAGGGTGACGCCCAGCGGGACGAACTTCTTGCCGCGCTCGCCCATGGCCGAGGTGGCGAGGTCGTTAACCATGCCAAGAATCATTTCCCAGAAGACCTGGAGCTTGCCCGGTACACCGTCGGTGACCTGGCTGGTCATGCGCAGCGCGAGGAACAGGAAGATAACGAGAGCCAAGGCGGTCGACATCAAAATGTCGCTGTCGAACGTGAGACCAAAGAGCACGAGGTGCGGGTGCACCCCTACTTCAATAGTCTTCGCCGCATACAACGTCTTCACTGACAGTCTCCCTTAGTTCGCGACAACTCGTAATAAGTTGACGACGAACACGATTTGATAAATCACAAGCCCTGACACAATACCTATTCCCAGAGGGGTACTGAGGTGCAAAGCACCGAAAACAATACAGGTTGCGGCGACCAGGCGCTGCAAGGTCTTGCCACCGAGCTGTCGACGGACCGCTTTCGAGGTCTGTTCACCTTTTAGTTCCACACCGGCAACCTGCTTGTCGAGGAAACGCAAGTTAAAGACCGCCATGGCGACACCGAGTGCTTCACCCAGTCCGGCCAACGGATCGTAGGTCACAGCAACAAAAAAACCGATAACGCCCACGATGATCGCGCTGAGAATCGTGCGGCGCATGAGACGCGGCAGTGTGGAGGAGGAAATGTTCTCGAGCATGAGTTAGAGATAGCGACGAACCTGTTGGACAACACTGACCACAGCAACCGCTGACCCCAACACTATCCCGAGGAGCAGACAGAGTGGGGATGTGCCAAAGACGTGATCAGCCCAAATGCCGAGGACAACGCCCAGGGCCACGCACAGGGCGATCGTTGTTCCCATAACGGCGAACGCAATCCAGCCCAGTTCCTTTGTTTCGGAGCGCTCTGGTTCAGTCACTGGCCGGCCGTCTCGCGCTCGTAGGCTTCGCGCTCAGCCCGACGCCGACGCGTCAAGAAGGGGCTCGACCAGGTGAAGAGGCCGACCACCATGACCCCGAGGGCGGCGGGCAAGAAGACGTTGGTGCGGGGCTGGAACAGTGGGAAGAGGACAAAGCCACACAGTAGGGCCGTCCAGAGCCACAGCAGTAACACCGTTCGGGCGTGGCCGTGGCCGAGTCGCATCAGCCGGTGGTGAATGTGGTTCTTGTCCGGCGTGTGGAAGCCCTGGCCCGAGAGTGTGCGCCTCGTGAAGGCCCAAATCGCGTCAGTCAGGGGCACGCCGAGGATGAAGACGGGAATGAGCAGGGGGGCAAAGAAGAAGAAGGTCACGCCGCCGGCGGGGGCCGTGCGCCCACCGATCACCATGGTCGAGGCACTCATCAGTAGGCCGAGCATGAGGGCGCCGGCGTCGCCCATGAAGAGCTTGGCCGGGTGGTGATTGTCCTTCAAGAATCCGAGGCAGATGCCGCAGGTCAGTGCCGCAATCAGTGGTCCGACATTGGAGGAGGGAAGAAAGCCCAGGTCCTCCAGACGCAGGCCGTAGACGCAGAGGGTGCCCGAGGCAATGGCTACGATGCCGGCCGCGAGGCCGTCAAGACCATCAATGAGGTTCACGGCATTCGACAAGGCGAAGACCCAGACGGCGGTAATCACCGGCAAGATCGAGGGGCCGAGGACGATAAATCCCGCGAAGGGCAGCTTCAACTGGTACATCGTGCAACCGGCGAAGTACAGCACGGTCGCCGCGAGCACCTGACCAGCCACCTTGGCGGGTGCCGACATGTCGCGGAAGTCGTCCAGCACACCGACCACGAACATAACCCCGGTGGCCAGTAAGACACCCAGCATTTCGTGCGACGAGGTGATGACGGCCCGCGTCAATGGGAAGGCGTAGGCCACGCCAACGGCCAGACAGAAGCCGAGCATCATGGCCCCACCGCCGCCGTAGGGCGTGACAATCTGGTGGACCTTACGCTCGTCGGGTTGCGCGCTGTAGCCAATCTTCATTGATAATCGGCGTGCGGGTGGGGTGGCGAGCAACGTGACGATGGCCCCGACGAGGGCAATCAGTCCGTAGACGCCAAGGCCGGACATTCGTTACTTGACGAAACGGGCGTAGGGGTTGAAGTTCGCGCACAGGGCGGCGACGTCCTCACGAACGCGCGCCACCACCGACTCGTCCTCACGACCACGCAGGGCGGTGGCCATCAATGTGGCGATGCTGCCGAACTCCCCTTCGGTCATACCCGCCGTGGTCTGAGCGGCAGTACCGACGCGCAGACCGGACGTGATGAACGGGCTCCGAGGGTCGTAGGGAATCTGGTTGCGGTTCGTCGTGATGCCGGCCAGGTCCAGCACTTCCTGGGCCACCTTGCCGGTCAGTTCGGCGTCGAAGTCGCGCAAATCGAGGATGACCATGTGGTTGTCGGTACCACCCGACACCGTGCGGAAGCCTTCGGCACTCAGGGCCGTGGCGAAGGCGCGGGCGTT
>DAIPLC010000139.1:0-3941 GCA_036769405.1 Acidimicrobiales bacterium | reverse complement strand
GGCGCCGTGGGCATTGAGTGCGGACACGGGCTTTTGGAAGTAGGTGGGTGCGGGTGGTAGTTCAGTGCCGAATTCACGCACGCGAGAAATATGGTTGAGGTGGCAGCAGATGATTTTCGACGGCGTCACCGGAGGTAAATGAATGGCGCTGGCGGCCTCAACTCGGCGCCCGTCGCGGGCCACGAGCGAGTCCCCATCAACGGTGACACTGACGGGATACCCGTCTATGAGAATGCGACGATATTCCACGGGACTCCTAAATCGTTTGTACCTAAATGATATTGTCACATTTGCTTCGACGGCGCCGAGCCGTGACCTAGATTTTGTGTACAACGTTTTGTAGGGGGGATCCTATGTCTGACGATTTCAAGCGCCTTCGAGTGCTCTGGCCCGACCACCTCGGCCTCGCACGAGGGAAGTACGTACCGGCGGCGTTGGCCGCGAACGGCGTCCGTCATTGCACTGGTACTTGGGCTCTGGCCTACGACCGCAGCATGACGCCTGAGACACCGGGCTCGCGTTGGAACGACGGGTTGCCAGACTTCGATGCCACTTACGAACTCTCGGCGCTTCGACCCGGGTGGGAGCCCGGTACGAAGGTGGTCGTCGCCGACCTGACCGACCACTCCGGTGCGCTCGGGGTGAGCCCACGGGCCGCGTTGCGTCGGGCGATTGCTGACTGGCAGGCCATGGGATTCAATCCCTTCGTCGGTATCGAATTCGAGGCCTACGTCTATGAACCTGACGGTGCCGGTGGGTGGAAGCCCATGCACACGCCCGGCGCCTACGTCTACGGCACAGGCCCCGCGGTTGATCCTCACGGCCTTATCGACGCCATCTGGGATGCCTGCACTGAGGCAGACATTCCTCTCGAGTCCGTCAATTCGGAATATGACACGCCACAGTTCGAGTTCACACTGCGGTACGCCGACGCCCTGACTGCGGCCGACGAGGGCTTCCTTTTCAAGGTGCTGGCGCGTGAAGTAGCCCACCGCATGGGCCTCAAGATGACCTTTATGGGTAAGCCACTGGGTGACCGTGGCGGTTCGGGTCTGCACTTCAATATGTCACTCCGCAATGAGCAGGGGGAAAACGTCATCAACGACGCCTCGACGTCGGACGGTATTTCGCCACTCGCGAAGTACATGGTGGCTGGTTTGATGGCGCACCACCAAGGTCTCGCTGGCATTTGCGCTCCTACGGTCAACGCCTACAAGCGTCTGCGTCCTGCTTCACTGTCGGGCTACTGGCGAAACTGGGGCCACGACCACCGTGGGGCCACCGTGCGCATTCCACCAGAGCGTGGCGCCGGAGCTCGTCTCGAGCACCGTCTGAGCGACGGTGCGGCCGTCATCCACTCGTCGATGGCCGCGGTCTTGCAGGCCGCTCGTCTCGGGGTGGTTGATCAACTCGAACTTGGACCCGCGGAAACGGGCAATGGACTCGACACAATCGACGCGACCGTCGGCGTTGCCTTGAACCTTGGCGCGGCGCTCGATGATCTTGAGGCGGACACCGCGCTGGTTGCGGCCCTGGGCCCAGAGCTCGTGGCACAGCACCTCGCGGTCAAGCGCTCCGAGTGGGAGCGCTTCACCAATGCGGTAACTGACTGGGAGCTCAACGAGTACTTCGACTTCCTCTAGTCGGGACCCTTCTATGGTGGGGGAGTGAGCAGGTTCTTCCCCCACGACATCCACGAGGGATCACTACTGCTACCTCGCCGGGTACTGCATGCCCTCACGGTGTGGATACTCCTAGAGGCTGCCTGGATCGTGTTCCTAGGATTCCATTTGCCGCGGTTCTACAGTGCCGCGCACTGGGATTTGGCATGGGTGGGTGTCGATGGCGCCGAGCTCGTCGCACTGATTGGCGCCGTGGTCGCCGCTCGACGGCACCACCACTCATTCGCCCTCTTTGCCTCGACGGCGGGAACCCTTTTTGCGCTCGACGCGTGGTTTGATGTGACGACCGCGCACCAAGGGAGTGCTCGGGGCAGCCTTCTCGCCGCCGCGTTTGAAATACCCTTCGCGATGTTTCTCTGGTGGTCGTCACATCGGGCTACGAAGCCCAAGTCGCCCCCAAGGGAAGGCAGCGGCGTTAGCGCCAAGTAACTCGCACGGGGAGCTTCTTCATGCCACTGATGAAGTTGGAGCGGAAGCGTTCGGGCGTACCAGTGAGTTCGATGCCCGACCATACTTTGGCCATTTCTTCAAACATGACCCGGAGTTCGAGGCGGGCCAGGTGTGCCCCCAAGCACAGGTGCGCTGAGTGCAAACCAAAGGCGAGGTGATCGTTCGGGCTACGCGTGGCGTTGAAGGTGTACGGGTCAACGAAATGCTCTTCGTCGAAGTTGCCCGAGATGTACCAGAGAACAACCTTGTCGCCCTTTTTGATCTGCTGGCCACGAAGTTCGGTGTCCTCGATGGCGGTGCGCCGAAAATGCATCGTTGTCGAAGACCAGCGAAGCACCTCATCGACGAGTGACTTCATGGCGGCGGTGTCCATTGAGGGGATTGAGGCGAAGAGATCGGGCTGCTCAGAGAAGACCCGCGCACCAGTCGCCATGGTGTAGCGGGTGGTGTCATTACCAGCGGCCACCATGAGGGCAAAGAAGTTCTTCAACGTGAGGTCGTCGAGGGTTGCGCCCTCACTGTCGGGTTCAAGCAGGGCGGTGAGAACGTCGGGCGTTGGGTTCAATTTCCGCTGGTCGAGGGCGATCTGGGCGTACTCGAAGAGTTCGATAGCCACGGGACTGCGGAAGGGGAGAAGGCGGTACTCACTGGTGTCGGTTTGGTCAACGACATAGTCAGTGAAGTCGGGGTCGGAGTTGCCGATGAGAGCGTCTCCGCGAGACACCAGCCAGTCGAGGTCCTCATCGGGCAAGCCGAGCAGTCGACCGAGCATCCGCATGGGGAGCTCTCGGGCGATCAGCTTGACAAAGTCGAACTCTCGTTCGCCATTCAGGCCCAAGATGACCTCACGGGCGAGATCGCGAACGGCCTCTTCGTACTGGGCGACGGCCCGAGGGGCGAAGGGCTTGGCGACGATACGACGGAGTTTGGTGTGCTCCGGCGAGTCCATCTCCATCATGGTGCGACGAGCCTCGGTCTCCTCGGCGTCCATGTCCTCCATGCGAATACCGAATCGACTAGAGAAGAGCTCGGTGTGACGTGAGACGGAGAGAATGTCGTCGTACTTCGTGATACTCCAGAAACCACGACCATCCTCTTCTTCGGTCCAGGCCACTGGATTGGTGGCGCGTAGCTCCCGAAACACGTCGTGTGGAACGTCGGTGACATACGTGTCGTGTGAAGTCAGAATGCGTGAGTGTGATGTCATGGACGTCCCCCGAAAAGATGTTTATATCCAAACGAGTTTTATCATCTTCTGCGGTCAGTTGCCTACAATTGAGACATGACACGCCCCCTCATTGGTATTTCTGGACGCCGCTGGCCCGTCACTACGCTCGGTGACGCGATGCCGGCGGCCATGGCCGAACTCTTCTTCGACTTGCACGTGGCGGATTACTCGACGTCGGTGGCGAAAGCCGGCGGTCTGCCGGTCCAACTCACTCGTGACGCCGACGTTGAGGAAATGGTCGCCCGTCTCGATGGCCTCGTACTCTCCGGCGGCGCCGACCTCAATCCATCGCGTTACGGGGCGACCCCCGATCCGAATTTGGGGGCGGTGGAGGATGAGCGTGATGAGTGGGAATTTGCGCTCTACGCCGCGGCTCGCCGACGGGGAATTCCCGTCCTCGGCATCTGCCGTGGCTTTCAGCTCATCAACGTGGCGCACGGCGGCACGCTTCGTCAACACGTCGAACTGTCCTTCGGTGCGGGGCATCCGCAGTGGGACGTTGATGGACGCGTTGCCACTCACGTAGTCCGTTGCGTCGAGGGAACGATAGCGGGGGACATCTACGGCACCGAACTTGACGT
>DAIPLC010000012.1:0-17070 GCA_036769405.1 Acidimicrobiales bacterium | reverse complement strand
CCGTGGGGCAGGTCCTCCAGTAATGAACGCAGCGGCGTGATACCGATACCCGCGGCAATCATGACGACCTGCTTCGTTTCACTCTTGTGGTGCGTGAAGGCGCCGTAGGGGCCTTCGGCGAAGACGCGGGTTCCCGGCTTCAACGTAGCGAGTGCACTGGACTGATCACCGAGGCTCTTGACGGTGAGGCGCATGTAGGGGGGTCGAGGCATCGCGGAGATGGAGTACGGGTGTGAGTGGGTCCAGAGGCCCTTCGTCATAAACCGCCACTGGAAGAACTGCCCACCCGAGACGGCCATGCGACGAAGGTTTCGCCCTTCGACCACCACGGCGAAGGTCTTGGGCGCCACTTCCGTAACTGACGACACTTTGAGCTGCCAGCGAACGTTACGCCACAGGGGTAGGCCGACACGAACGGCAAGAACGATGATGCCCACCGCGGCCCACGCCAACTCCCACGCCGCAGTGGTGAGTGGGTGACCAATGAAGACGACGCCGGTGCGAATCTCGTGAAAGAACACGAGAGCGAGTCCGAGGTAGGTGTAGAGGTGAACCGACCACCACGTCTCGTACTTCATTCGACGTCGAGCCTGGCGAATGGAGGTCGCGGCGGCCATGGTGAGGAGGCCGAAGCCGACGAATGCCGCGAGCATGTCGGGGTAGTGCAGGATGAAGTTGATGGTCTGGGCGACGAGGCCAGTCTTCTGCATCTGGGCGTAGGCCACGATCAACGTAATGACGTGGACGAACAGGAGCCAGTAGGTGTAGGGCGCGAGCTGACGGTGCCAACGGACCAGGTGGTCCTGGCCGAGCGACTTCTCGAGAACGGGGAGACGTGTAATAAGTACGGTCATGAGCAGGAGTCCGTACGCACCGATCATGCCGGAAAGGCGACCGCTGTAGAGCCACCAGCCACCCGCCGCGTGCAGTCCGCTCATGCTGAATGTCGTCAAGGTGACAGCGACCACGGCACCGAGTCCCAGGCCGGCGATGGTGAGAGCGAGCGAAACGTAGTGGCGCGACGGCACCGAACGCAGGGGCCGACGCGTACCGGCTGATTCTGGTCCCCAGTTCACGGTCTCGGGGCTGCGGTGCTGTACGGAAGTCATGAGAACAAGGTACGCCGACAACCTAAGAAAAGAGACAATTTTTAGCGACAGGGCCGCTAAGAGTTGGGGGTCTCGCCGTTAGCGCGGACCAAAGCTACCGCCATCAACACCCAGCTTTTCGCTGATGGCGCTGAGGTGGGCGTGCAACTCGTCGAGCAGATCAGTGTTGGTCTTCACTTGCTGGAGCATTTCTGTGCTTTCGGCAATGAGGAGCTTGATGTCGTCGGTGTTCTGCGACGTGTGGAGAGCGACCTCTGAACTAATGGCGTCGGAACGCTTCGCCGCGATGAGGAGTGCCGCCGCCTGGACGCCCGCCATCATTGACAAGAACAAGTTGAGAAGAATGTAGGGGTAGGGGTCGAAGGCCTTGTGACGTAGGACGTGCTGCAGGAAGTAGGTGTTGGTTAGCGCCCACGCAATCATCACACCGAAAAAGGAGAAGACAAATGGCCATGAACCCATGGCGTTGCGCATGCGGTCGGCGGCCCTCTCCCCGAGCGACAGATCACTGCCCGACCGCACCCCTGGGTGCAGGTGCCATTGCGATTTCCAATTAGGTTTCGTCACGCCGTCTACTTTTGCACATCGATTGCGGGCGGCGTGGTTTGTTGAACGCACCATTCGTACAGTGATTGCTGATCCTGACGAGGGTCCTTCGCTCTTGTGCCCGGAATCTTGTACTCACCTCGGGGTCGCCGGTCGAGAAAGAAGTGGCCATCGTGACGGGCCAACGCTGGAGTGGTCAGCAGCCACAGCAGCGTGTCGATTCCTTGGGCGGGAGTACGCAACCAGCGACGAATAAAACGGTAAAAACCGGGCAATGACTCGGCGAGTCCGGGCGTGTCACTCCAACCTGGATGCGTCGACGCAAAGAGGATGGCGCGGGGATCGTGCCGGAGAGCGAGTTCGTGAGTGAGCACCACCTGGGCCCGCTTCACCCGGGCGTAGGCCTTGACACCATCAAAGTTGGCGGGCGTCATCACCATGTCGGCCAGTGAGAATCTCCAGCTGTACATCCCGCCAGAGGACATCGTGAGGACGCGTCCGGGAGCCGCCTTGATAAGGAGTGGCTCGAGGAGCGACGTCAGAAGGAATGGTCCAACTACCTGTGACGCCACGGTGACCTCCAGGCCATCGGCGTTCGTGGTGAAGGCGGGGGCGATAGCGCCAGCATTGTGAATGAGCACGTGGACCGTGTCGGTCAGAGCGGCGATTGCTTCAGCGGCTCGACGAACTGCGTCGAGCGAGCCGGTATCGGCTACCACGGGGAACAAGCGGGCCTGAGGGTGTCGGGCGGCGATTGTTGCACAGACGCCCTTCGTTTTTTCCTCATTGCGACCAATGAGTATCACGTTGGCTCCGGCTACCGCCATTGATTCGGCGGCCTCGAGACCCAGACCGGAGGTCGCACCAGTGATGACAATCCAACGGCCCTCGAGCGACGGCAACGCTTCCCATTGAGCGGTCCGCGATCGAACTTGGTACCCGACCCGCGAGAAACTGAGCACGACCGTGCCCTCGAGGAAGGCGTCAATAGCCCTCGCCAGCGCCTTATTCATTAGCGATTGAGTTCGCGACGAAGCCCTTCGCGGGCCTTATTGCCGATACCACGGAACATCACCGCGACAATCGGGGTTGCCCAGCGGAACGAGCCACGTGTGTCGAGCACTGCGTCGTAGGTAACGGCGGAGCCTTCCGGGGTCGAGGCGAAGGTGATCTCGTCGACGGACTTCACCTTGTCAGTTTCGGCCACGAGCACCAGGCGCTTACCGGGCTCGTAGGCCGCAATGACGTACTCGAGGGGGAGAACTGATTTGCCAAAGGCCGCCTGCAGGAGAAAGCGGGAGCCGAGCGCGACCGGTCCATCGCCCAGTTTTTCCGCGGCGACGACGCCGGGGTCCCAGGTGGCGGCGTTCGAAAAGTCGGCCATGTAGTCAAACGCAGTGGCAACATCCATCTTCGACGAAACGGTGGTGCGGTAGTGGGCCATATGTCCTCCTGACAACTGTCCCTAGGTTACGGGTAACGTTCCTAGCGGGGTACAGCGAGTGCACGAGCACGGTCTGTTTCGAAAGGGTAGTAGTGCGAATCGCCATTGTCGGAAGCGGTGTAGCGGGTCTCACGGCCGCCCATCTGCTCAACGCTCACCACGAGGTCACGCTTTTCGAGGCCGATGGGCGCCTGGGGGGCCACGCGCACACTCACGAAGTCGAAAGCAACGGCGAGTTCTACCCCGTTGACACCGGCTTCATGGTCTTCAACGATCGGTGCTACCCACTGCTGACGGGCCTGTTTCGCGAACTGGGTGTCGCCTCGCGTCCCAGTGACATGAGTTTTTCGGTTGCGGACGAGGTCGCCGACGTCGAGTGGCGAAGCTCGAACCTCGCCACGATTTTTGCGCAACGGCGCAATTATGTGCGTCCGTCATTTTGGCGGATGCTCGTCGACATTGTTCGTTTCAACCGAGCGGCAACAGCACTGCTGTCGTCGCCGACCCCATCGGACATAACCCTTCAGTCCTTTCTTACGCAAGCGCGCTACAGCACCTTTTTCGTCGATCAGTACCTCATTCCGATGGGTGCGGCGATTTGGAGTGCGGACCCAACGACGTTCGCGGAGTTTCCCGCCAAGGCGCTGTTTCGTTTCCTCGATAATCACGGACTCCTCTCTCTCGCGAACCGACCCCAGTGGCGCACCGTGTTGGGTGGCTCCGTGCAGTACGTTGACGCCATCGCGGTGGTCCTCGGTGACGCCGTCCGACTGAACAGTCCCGTTACGTCAGTCACCCGAGTTGATGGTGGCGTCGACATAACGGCCAAAGGCCTAACCGAGACCTTTGATCACGTCGTACTCGCCTGTCATTCGGATCAGGCCCTCAGTCTTTTGACGAATCCGACGGCGGCCGAGCAAGAAATTCTTGGCGCCATTGACTACCAACCGAACGTAGCGACCCTCCATACGGATGCGTCGCTTATGCCCCGACGGGAGCGGGCCCGAGCGAGTTGGAACTACCGACGCCTCCCCGGTGCCCGGGCCGCCACGCTTACCTATGACGTATCGCGATTGCAGGGTCACGAAGCCGCGGAGACGTTCTACGTCACTCTCAATCAGGCCGAGGTCATCGATCCAGCGCTCGTGATCGGCACCATGCACTACGCCCACCCCGTCTTCAATGAGGCTGCGGTCGCGGCGCAGCGACGACACGGAGAGATCTCGGGCGTCGCGGGTATTTCCTACGCCGGCGCCTATTGGGGATACGGCTTTCACGAGGACGGCTGTCGCAGTGGGTACGTGGTCGCCAAGGCCCTCGGTGCTCCCGTCGAGATTTTGGTGCCGTGAACAGCGCGATTTATCAGGGCTGGGTCCGTCATAAGCGCTTCGCGACCGAGGCCACCGGGCAGGTGGCCCACGAGTTTCGCTACGCCTCGACGATGCCGTATCTCTACCTCGACGAACTCGAGCAGTTGACGACGCTGCATCCGCGATTCTCAACCACTCGACCCGACGCCCTCTGGTTTCGGCGCCAAGATTTTGGCGGTGACCGATCGGTGGACTTGGCCTCGTCAATTCGTGACGAGGTTGCCGCCGCCGGTTTTGATCGTCCGAGTGGCCGGATTGCGATGCTGGCCCACATTCGGACCTGGGGCTTTTTATTCAATCCCCTCGCGACGTTCTACGTCTTTGACGAGCACGAAGCGCTGACGCACGTGGTGCTCGAGGTTCGCTCGACGCCGTGGCTGGAACGACATCGGTACGTGTTGGACGCCGAGGCGCCGGCTCATCGCTTCGCCAAGGAACTCCACGTCTCGCCCTTCTTGACGATGGACCACGAGTACGTCTGCACGGTGCCCGCACCAGGCGACCATCTCTCCCTCCACCTCGGCAATCGCCGAGGTGACGAGCGGATCTTCGATGCCTCACTCTCCATGCAGCGCGTGGCCATCACCAAGGCCAGCCTGGCAAAACTTATCTGGCGTCGACCGTTAGCCACGTACGGCGTAACATTTGGCATCTACCGAGAAGCGCTTCGCCTATGGCGCAAGCGTGCCCCATTCATCACGCATCCCAACAAGCTGCGTGCCCAGGAGAAGTAACGCAGTGTCGACCCGCATCGCCCCACACAGTCAGTCCGTGGCCCGCCGTCGCCGTTCCCGATGGGCGGAAGCCGTATTGCGGTGGCTCCTCCGTCGACTGAGCTGCGGCTCGGTGACCGTCATTGACGAGACCGGCCGCCACACCTACGGCCAAGGGCTCCCGTCCTTTGAGGTGACCGTCAGCGATCGGCGCACCTACACCGCTCTGGTGAAGGGGGGGTCGGTCGGTTTTGGCGAAAGCTACGCCGAAGGGTGGTGGCATGTCGCTGACCTCACCGCCTTCATCCAGTTCACGATTCGTAACATGGATCCGCTCCTGCGCTACCTCGACCGCTTCGCCCGCGCCGTGGCGCCGGTCACCGCGATAACCCGCAAGTTTCAGCGCGTGAACAAGCGACGCGACAAGGACAACATCCTGGCGCATTACGACATCGGTAACGAGTTCTATTCTCTGATGCTCGACGAGACGATGATGTACTCCTGCGCTTACTTCGACTCGCCGGACGTATCACTTTTCGAGGCGTCCGAAGCCAAATTGGAGCGACTCCTGCGCAAGCTCGATTTACAGCCCACTGATCACCTCGTGGAGATTGGCACCGGCTGGGGCGGTCTCGCCATCTACGCCGCTGAGCACTTTGGCTGCCGCGTCACCTCAGTGACCATTTCCGACGCTCAGTTCGCCTACGCCACCGACCTCGCGGTTCGTCGGGGCGTGAGTGACCGTGTGACCATTCTGAATCGCGACTACCGAGACCTCGAGGGCACCTTCGACAAGTTGGTCTCGGTGGAGATGATTGAAGCCATCGGCTGGCGCCAACTCGATACGTACTTCGCGACGTGCGCCGCATTGCTCAAGGATGACGGCCTTATGGCAATCCAGGCGATCACGATTGAAGACTTCAGCTACGAGCGAACGAAAAACTCCGAGGACTTCATCAAGAACATGATTTTCCCGGGGGGCTTCCTGCCGAGCCTCGAGGCGATGGTGTCGTCGTCGAGTTCGGTCAGTGATCTTCGACTTATCGACGTTGAAGACATCGGTCGCCACTACGCCGAAACGCTGAAGCGCTGGCGCGAGAATCTCGCCACGCACCAGGAGCAGTACGACGCGATGGGTCTGGGCGCCTCGTTTCAACGGATGTGGGATATGTACCTTCGGTACTGCGAAGCCGCGTTCCTCGAACGCCACGCCTCGGACCTCCAACTCGTCTTCGCCAAGGGCGAATGGCGGGCACCCCTGGGGAGTACGCCGCTCCACCGTCGCTAGTCGAGTGAGTCGAAGGCGATGGCCCGGACGGGCGCCCCGTCGCTGGCCCCGAGATTGAGCGGCAGCATCGATACATACGGGGTCGCGGCCGTGACCGACACCAGATTGGTCAAATTCTCACCAATAACCCCACCGGCCTCACTCCAGAGATAGTGGTTCGTCAATTGCGCTTCACTCGGATCCTCGGGGGTGATGTCTAACGACAGGCAGTCGAGTCCAATGGTGCGGATGCCATGGTCGAGGAGAAAGGACAACGACGCCTCTGACGGGGCGGGGTGCGCAAGGTAGTGCGCCGAGCCGTAATACTGCGACCAATCGGTACGGACGAGCACAATGCGAACGGCCGTGAGATCAACGCTGGTGAATCGTTCGTGGGGAATGGTGTCCCGGGGCTCGAGTCCGGTGGCGTCTACCACGACGGCGCGACCCAGAAAGAGGGCGAGGTCGAGTTGGTCCAAGGTGGGCAGATCGTTGCGAACGTGAAATGGTGAGTCGACGTGGGTACCCGACTGAGAGCCCATGTGGAGCCGTAAGACGTTGACGCCGTCGCGCGGGGCCTCGAGGGCGGGGCTGATTGACACTTCGGGATCACCAGGGTAGACCTGCATGCCGGTGTGCAGTGGGTGCGAACAGTTCACAATTGCCATGGCTCCACCTTGGCAGGTTTTTACCTCCACCAGCGCAAGGCACTATGCCAGAGTTTTCACTCTCACTGCACTAGCGTCGAAGCAACGTTTGTTCAAGGGGGAACACTATGGCTGGTAACGACGGACTCAACGCAATTGAAAGTCGACACATCGACTATGTACCTGAGAAAGAGCGACACGGCAAAGTGTGGCGCCAGGGGCCATTCTGGTTCCTCGGTAACTTCCAGCCCTTCACGGTGTCAATCGGTCTTTTGGCACCAGTCCTCGGGCTGAACCTCTGGTGGTCCATCGTCGCCACCGTGACTGGCGTGCTCTTCGGCACACTGTTCATGGCCGCTCACGCGGCGCAGGGTCCCAAGCTGGGACTCCCTCAGATGATTCAGTCCCGCGCCCAGTTCGGCTACGTCGGCGTGATCTTCCCGCTGCTCGCGTCGACCTTTACGTTCGTCGCGTTCCTCGTGGTGGACACCGTCATCTTGAAGATTGGTATCAAGTCGCTCTTTGGTTGGAACACCAACGTGGTAGCAGTCGGGTTGATGGTCCTTACCGTGATTATCGCCATTTACGGCCACGACTGGATTCACCGTGTCTTCATTGCCCTATTCTTCGCGTCGTTCCCCTTCTGGATCATCACCACGATTGGGCTCTTCAGCTACCACGTCACCGTGTCGGCGGCGTCCTCGAAGTTGGGCTTTACGACAGCGGGATTCTTTGCCTTGTTCGCCTCGGCCGCTTCGTACAACATCACCTACGCGCCCTACGTCTCGGACTACACCCGCTACTTACCAACCTCGACGAAGTCGAGCTCACTCATTAGCTCCGTGTTCTGGGGCGGTTCGCTGTCACCCATCTGGTTGATCCCTATGGGCGCCTGGCTGGCGATCTACTTGAACACGTCCGACGCCCTGCACGGGTTGAGCCTCGCTGGTAACCACACCATCGCCCACTGCGGCACGATCTTGGTGGTGCTTTCCACCCTGGCCCTGGTGGCGACCATGGGCATGGGTGCGTACTCGGGCATGTTGTCCGTCGTTACCGCCATCGACTCGTTCCGTCCCGTGGCTACTGGTCCGAAGGCCCGCGTGGCGGTCATCGTGCTGCTCGGCGTGATTGCTGGCTTCTTTGGCATCTTGTTCAACGTGGCCTCGTCGGCGGTCTACGACGCACTGACCATCATGTTGTACGTGCTGGCGCCATGGACGGCCATTAACTTGATCGACTTCTACGCCGTCCGTCACGGAAAGTTCGCCATCATGGACTTCTTCAACCCGAGCGGCATCTACGGTCGTTGGGGCTCGAAGGGTCTGATTGCCTACTTCATCGGCATCCTGGTCGAGGTGCCCTTCATGTACCTCGCGCCGTACTACACGAGTTGGGGTGTGAAGCAGCTCAACTACGTGGACATCTCGTGGATCATCGGACTCTTCGTCTCCGGCATCCTCTACTACGTCATCACCCGCGGTACTGACCGCACGGCGGAAGACGCGGCCGTGGCCGCCTCGGCCGCCGCGCTGGCCCAGGGCACGGAAGTTCGATGACCGCTGACGCCGTTCGTTCGGCGGCCACCGCTCTGGTGGCCGCCTTCGGCGCGCACGACCGTGAGGCCTACTTCGCTTCGTTTGCTCCTTCGGCCTCCTTTGTGTTCCACAACGTGGACCACGTGGTCGCCAGTCGTGCCGATTACGAAACACTGTGGCGTAGTTGGGAGGCGGATGGTTTTCAGGTGCTCGGCTGTGAGTCGAGTAGCGGTGCCGTCACCATGCTGAGTGACGATATCGGCGTCTTTACCCACACGGTGCGCACGACGGTGGCCGACCCCGCGGGACCGCTCCTGTTAGGTGAACGCGAAACCATTATCTTTCAACTCGTCGATGGCCGTTGGCTCGGGGTGCACGAGCACCTCAGCATCGATCCAACCTTTAGTGTCTAAAACACACGCGCTCTAAGGGGAAAGTATGTCGTTCAATGAGGTGCCACGCATCGTGGACAATGGTCGGATTGGGCAAGTCGACGCCACCAAAATCCCTCGCTACGCCGGTCTGCCGACCTTCGCTCGTTTGCCCCAGATTGACGACGTCAGCGACGTGGACATTGCACTCCTGGGCATTCCCTTCGACACGGGCGTGAGTTACCGACCGGGTGCTCGCTTCGGTCCGAGCCACGTTCGCCAATCCTCTCGACTGCTGCGTCCCTACAATCCGGCGGTCGATGTTTCACCCTTTGCCCTGCACCAAGTGGCCGATGCGGGCGACTTAGGCGTGAACCCCTTTGACCTGGACGAAGCGATTCGTGATATTGAACATGGCTCGCGTGCCCTCCACGAACGCGCCAAGCGAATCATCTCAATCGGTGGAGACCACACCATTGCCCTGCCCCTGCTGCGCACCATGGCGGCCAAGCACGGCCCGATCTCCGTCCTTCACTTCGATGCCCACCTCGATACCTGGGACACCTACTTCGGCGCCGCCTATACCCACGGCACGCCGTTTCGACGTGCTTCGGAGGAGGGCCTTATCGACCGCGATGGTTCGATGCACATTGGTGTGCGTGGTCCCCTGTACTCGAAGAAGGACTTGTCCGACGACGCGGACCTCGGCTTCGACATCTTCTCGGCCACGGAATTCGACTACCTCGGATTTGCCGGGGCCATCGAGCGTATCGCCGCCCGCGTTGAAAATCGACCGGTCTACGTCTCGATTGACATTGACGTGCTCGACCCCGCGCACGCTCCCGGTACCGGTACTCCCGAGGCGGGCGGAATCTCGAGCCGTGAACTGCTCGGCATTATTCGCTCGTTTAAGCACCTGAACCTGGTGGGCGCCGACGTTGTGGAAGTTGCCCCCGCCTACGACCACGCCGAAATAACCGGTATTGCCGCGGCCCACGTTATCTACGAGTTGCTCAGCGCTATGTAATTGTGCGGTTTTTGTGCCTTTTTGGCACCCATGACCGGTAATCTTCACTACACATGACTGCGCGCTTCGAGTTCTCACTCCGACGTCCGACCCGTGGCCAGTTATGGCGAGTGGGCGGAGGCGTCGTGCTCCTCATCGCTACCGCGGTGGGGACAACGGTCGCGACCGCGTCGACCTCGAGGGGGCCGCTCAAGCCCTCCACCGTTTTCTTCACCCCTCAGCCGGCGACTGCCGCCCTGGCACAAGTGCAACAACTCGCGCAAGCGGGAAATACTGCGGCCGCCAACGCCGTGCAGCACATGTTGCAGGTTCCTCAGGCCGTCTGGTTTACCGGAAGTAGTAACGGCGCGCCGGATTCTCCCGCGTCGATTCAGTACCAGGTGAGTTCCACTATCGCCGACGCGGCGAGTTTCGGCCAGATCCCAATCCTGGTGGCCTTCAATATTCCCGGGAACGAGTGTTCGACCACCTCGCTTGGCGGCGCGACGACTACGGGGGCGTTCCAAACGTGGATCAACGCCTTCGCGCAAGGGCTCGGACAGTCGAAAGCGCTGGTCCTGCTCAACCCCGACTCGCTCGCGATGTTGCCTTCATCGTGTTACAACTACAACAACGGCAACAATCCCAGTTTCCCCTACACCGACCAGGAACGCATACAGGAAACCCAGTACGCGGTGAATGCGCTGTCGTCTGACCCCAACGCCTACGTGTACCTCGATGGCGGTAATCCGTCTTGGCAGAGTGTGAACGTGATGGCAGCTCGTCTGACGCAGGCCAACGTGTCCCAGACCAGAGGCTTCTTCCTCAATGTCGCCAATCACCAGTACACGGCGAACAACGTGGCCTACGGCAACTGGTTGTCGTCGTGCATCTACTACGCCACGTCGATACAGCCGGGGAACTTCAACAACTGCCCGAGTCAATTCAACGCGCCCGAGGCGCGCAATACCTATAACCAGCTCAGCCCGTACGGTGCGTGGAACAGCAGTGCCAAGAATCCCTTCTATAACATCGCGCGCATGAACCTCGCGTACGCCGCACTTCTCGGCGGCGCATCGCCCAAGGCGCACTTCGTGATTGACACCAGTCGCAACGGGGCGGGAGAAAACCCGATGACGCTCTACGCCGCCGCTCCCTATAACCAGCCGTCGATTCAGAGCTCCACCTACGTCGCGGCGAACGGCACCCGCGTGACGACGAACCGAGCGTTGGGCGTCATTGCCACGCTCCAACAGGGCTACGAGTGCAACCAGCCGGGCTCGAAGGTGGGGCCATTGCCGAGTGCCAACACACGCACTATTTCGCCGCTCCTCGATGCCTTCCTCTGGGTCAAGAATCCCGGTTCGTCGGACGAGCAGTGTGGTTCGCAGGAAAACAATCGAGCCTGGAACTACGCCAAGTACAGCGCCAAGGGCTGGCCAACGTCACCGGGTAACCAGGCTAACTTCGACCCCCTTTGGGGAACGGTCGATCCACCCGCCGGTTCGTGGTTCCCCGCTGCGGCGTTGATGTACGCCCAGTCGATGCCCCGCGGCTAGCGACGAAAGCGCAGCGAGCTCGCGAAGACCACTGCGGTCAGGGCGGCGATACCGGCCAGACACCACGGCACGGCGCGCACACTAGTGAGGGACACGATGGCGCTGATGGCGCTCGGTCCAATAATGCCGCCCACCATGGTGGCGATGATCAAAATTGCGATGCCGCGCGGATCGGTACCAACGAAGGACTGGTACCAAATAATGCCGAAGACGTAAATGTTGGCCAGCGCCAGCCCGAGGAGGGGGTAGGCCACGAGGGCCAGCGTCGACTGGAGAGCCAGAACACTCAAAACCACGGCTACGCCAAGTCCGCCGAGCACTAACTGGGCGGCCGAATAGAAGCGGTGGAGCCATCCCCCGACGAGTCGGCCGGCGGTAAAGCCGAGCCAGAAGCCTGCGGTGACGAGCGAGCCAACACTCTGGCTGTAGCCGAGGGCGTGCACGTGAGAAGCGAGACAGCCCGAGGTCGCAATTTCCAGGGCGACGTAGAGCATCATGCCGCCAATGAAGGTGAGCAAGATGGGCCGATTGGCTCGCTGGGTGGCCTTGTTGCTGGCGCCCTCGTCGAGATTGGTGGGCGGAGCGCTCATGCCCCGCAGGAGCCCCGAGAGGGCCAGGGTCGTCAGTCCGAGGAGGGCGAAGAGAAGGGGAAAATTGTGGGGGCGAATCACCACAATCAGCAGTGGGCCGATAATTGAGCCGATGCCCCAAAAGGCGTTGGCGAAGGAGAGTCGATGGGCGCGGCCGACTTCGGGCGTGCGGGCGAGCACCGTGTTGAGGGTGAAGTCCAGGATGCCAAAGCCGAGACCCATGACGGCGGAGGCCAGGAGAAAAAGTGCCCACTGGTGGGCCGATGCCGCGACCGAGACGCCGATGCCCCCGACGGTCATCGTCAGCAGTCCACTCACTGCAGCGATGCGTCCTTCGTAGTGGTGTACGAGGTACCAACCGAGCACCATACCGAGCAGAGCCCCGGCGAAGTAAATACTGAGGCTGGTGCCGGCCACTGGCAAGGTGGTGTGAAAGCGGGTGGCGATGGCGCTCAGCAGCGGGCCAAAGAGGGCGGCCGTGCCACCAATGGTGACAAAGACGCCACACACCGCGCGGAAGGCGAATGGCGTGAGACTGCTTTCGACGGACGATGATTCGGTCATGCTCCATCCTCGCACGACTGACGGTCAGCCAAGGTCCTGCGCCACTAGCGTTGAGCACTGTGACGGAACACTCGACAGGCGTGGTGACGCGGGGTCTCGGGGCCGCCGTCGTGGGGAGTTGCATGACCGGTTTCGGTGGCGTCTTCGCCACCTTGACCTACGGCATGTCGGGGCTGGTACTCACCTGCTGGCGTCTCTGGCTCGGCGGCGTTTTCCTGATGGTGGTGCTCGCTCTGTCTCGTCGTCGGCTGCACTGGGACACGATTCGCGCGTCGGTCATTCCCTCGGCCTTCTTAGCCGCCGATTTTTACCTCTTCTTTTGTGCCCTCAAGCTGACGAGTGTCGTGGACGCCACCGTGCTCGGCGCCATTCAGCCGGCGCTCGTAATGGTGGCCGCTCGTCGGATGTTCAACGAACAACTCCGTCGCAGTGACATTGTCTGGATCGTGGTTGCCATTGCCGGGGTGACCATCGCGGTGCTGGGGCCGGGGGCCAAAGGTCCCAACGCGCTCGAAGGGGACCTGTTCGCCGTGGGGGCCATGCTGATGTGGACGGGCTATTGGCTCACGGGCAAGCGCACCCGTGAAACCCACGACGCGCTGGAATTCACGACCTGCGCGCTGGTGTTGTCCGGCGTCTTCATGATCCCCGTGTGGCTCCTTTCGGGGGAGAACATTCTGCGTTCCCACGCCGCCGACTGGCGCTGGATTGTGCTGTTGGCCATTATCCCCTCGACGGGGCACATCATTTTGAACTACGCCCAGCGGTTCTTGGCGGCCTCGATTTCCTCGGCGATCGGGTGTCTTAATCCACTGGTCGCCTCGGTAGCCGCAGTGCCGATTTTGCACCAACCCCTAAGCCCGACGCAGTTATTCGGAGTCCTCGTTGGTGTCGGCGCCGTCGTCATGATTACGACTCGCCAACGTCGTTCCCTCGAGGGCGATTTTCCGCCCCAGACCTAAGCACTCACTACAATGACCTTCAATCAATGGGGGCAATGATGAGCGACGTACGTATCAATCAAACTGGCTTAGCGGCGGCGCAGGAGAAGCGCTTTATAAAATCGCTTCGCCGGATGGACATCGTCCTCTTTATTGTGGCCGCCGTTATTTCCATGGACACGATTGGTTCCATGGCCTCGGGCGGTCTCGGCTCGGTCAGTTGGGGCGTCATACTCGTCCTCATCTTCATGGTGCCGTACGCGATGCTCTTTGCCGAAACGGGTTCGGCCTTTCCCGAAGAGGGTGGTCCGTACCAATGGACCAAGTTCGCCTTTGGTCGCTTGCTCGGTGGCGTGACGTCCGTGATGTACTGGGTGACGACACCGATTTGGCTGGGCGGCTCCCTCGCCTTTATTGCCACCGGCACCTTCTCGACGTTCGTCGTTCACATTCCGTCGGGGAGTGTTTTCGACTGGGCCTTCAAGCTCGGGTATGTCTGGGTGGCAGTACTGCTGGCGGTGATGTCGCTAAAGACGGGCAAGATCTTCGTCAACGTTGGTGCGTGGGCCAAGATGGCGGTGCTGGGGCTCCTCGTCGTGACGACCGGCGTGTACGGCCTACTCCACGGTTTCGCCCCGCAGCACTGGGAACTCCTGCGTCCCAGTATCTCGAACTTCCTTTACGCCGCTCCGGTCATGCTCTTTTCCTACGTGGGCTTCGAAGCGCCGAATTCGGCCTCGGAGGAAATGTTCGACGCAGCCCACGACACCGGGCCCGCGATTCGCTCCGGCACGATCATTACGGCACTGGGCTACCTGCTGCCCGTACTCGCCATTGTGCTGGTACTTCCCGCTAGCCAAACGAGTGGTCTCTCGGGCTACATGAGTGCTCTGTCGATTGTCTTCCACGGCGTCTACGGACCACTCAGTGGTGTGATGATCAAGATCGCGGCCGTCTTATTCGTTATTGCCGTCATCAACCTGGGGTCGTCCTGGATGATCTCGACGGACCGCACCCAGGCCATGGCCGCCGCTGACGGCACCTACTTCAATGGGTACTTCGGCGCCTTCAACGAACGTTTCGGCACGCCATTGCGGGTCAACATCACCTCGGGCATCATTGGATCCCTCTTCACCGCCGCGGCGATGTTGATCGTGAACGGTACCTCGGCCTCTATTTTTGGCGTGGTACTCAACACGGCGGTATCGACGCTGCTCTTCTCCTACCTCGTCATCGTGCCGGCGATCATGGTGCTGCGGCGCAAGTTCCCCGATCGCCACCGCCCCTACACCGTGCCCGGTGGCACGGTGGGGTTCTACCTGCTGTCGGGCGTCGTGTTGCTGTTTCTCATCGTGGGCGCCGTCTCCACCATTGCTCCGAGCGTCCTCTACGGCATCTTCGGGGAGTCCTACTCATTCCAAGACAGCTGGGGTGTCTCGGGACTCCGTTTCGAACTGTTCACGGTGGGCACGCTCGTGGTCGTAGTGATTATTGGCCTGATTGGCTACGTGTTCGCTGGATCGGTGCGGCGAGACCTGCGTCCCATTGTGGAGGAATCAGTCGGGTAGTTCGACGAGTTGCAGGGCGCCGTCTCGCCACGCGACGGCGAAGCTGCCATCCGTGACCGCGTCAATCATCGCGGTGATGACCTCGTTACGCCAGCCCCGATCGAGTTTGCTCGGTCGACCGGCCAGGCGGGCCAGGATGTCATTCTTCGAGGCAAGGAATGAGGGTTCGAGGGACATCGCCGTCGCCGTCTGCCAGACGAGCGCTTGCAACACGGAGACCAACGCTCGAAGATCGTCACCTCGTTCATCACCGGGTAGTTCCAGGGCGGGGCCGTGGCCGGCCTCGGCGTCAAGGATGGCCTGGAGAAACTGACCAACGAAGGATTCGTCGACCCGTCGACCCAGCATGCGACCGACCGCTTGCGCGTTCCGAGGTCGAGACGCCCCCATGGCAATCAGGGTCTCGTCAGAGACCAGGTAGCGACGGGTGATGTTGAGCATTTCGGCCAACTCTTCGCGCACCGCGGCGAGATACTGGACCACGAGGAGATCGTCCCGGGGAATCTGCTCGCGGTTGTGGAGGTTCCACCAGGACTGCTGCGGGTTGGTTTCCCGAGCGGTGGTGGCGAGCAACGCGTCACACTCTTCGTCGAAAGCGGTGACGCGACCGAGTGCCGTGAGGTCGCTGAAGAGTTCGTCAGCGATATCGAATAAGTGGGCCACGTCGTTGACGGCGTAGATTTCGGCGGCCGCACTGAGCGGCCGGACCGTCCAGTCACTCGTCTGCTCGGTCTTGTCGAGAGTCAAGCTCAGCAGTTCCGAGGCGAGAAAGGCTAAGGAGGTGCCTCGAAGCCCGACGAGTTGAGCGGCGACCTGCGTGTCGAAGAGTCGACGGGGCCGCACCCCCAAGGTGTGATCGAGCACCGTGAGGTCGTTGATGGCGGCGTGGGCAATGGCCGTGGCGTCTGAGTTGAACAACGGTTCGAGGAGTCGAACGTCGACGCTGAAGGGGTCCACCAACATAATGAACGAGGGCCAGGCAATCTGCACCAATGCCAAACGGGCGTAGTACGTACGCCGGTTGTCAAACTCGGTGTCGAAGGCGTAGCGATCTTCACCGGCGTGGAGCGCGAGTAGCTCGACCAGTCGTTCGTTGGTGGTGACAACTTCGTACGGCATCTCGCGTTCGCTCATGCTTCTATTCTTCTCGCTCTCGTTGGTTGAGGGCGGTCACTTCACGAACAAGTCTGGCTAGGCACCTAGTTCGGTGGTGAGTACGACTTTGCCTCGCGGCTCGTCAGCGGCCGGAGTAGCCAAGGTGGTCAAAGCCTCTCGCCATTGGTCAAGTCGAAAGTGGTGCGTAATTAAGAATGCGGGTCGCACGAGACCATCGTTCAGCATGGCCACTACCTCGGCCCACGCACGGCGAGTGTAGGAGAAACTCGCCTGCACGATGATGTCATTGTTGACCAAGTCGTCTGGGGCGATGGCCACGGTGGTGCCTTGGGCGGGCAATCCCAGCAGTTCTTTTTGTCCTCCGCGGGCGACCGCCGAGAACGCACTCGCAATAGCGGCCCCTTGGCCCGCTGCTTCAACGACGAGGTCGTAACGCTCGTCGTTGAGCGTGGTGATGAATGATGCCGCTCCCGCCTTGTAGGCGAGAGGGGCCTGCGCTTCTCGAAGTCCCAGAACGGTCACGCTGGAAGGGGAGAAGCGCTGTAACAGGAGGACCGCCAGGAGGGCAACGGAACCATCTCCCACCACGAGACAGCGCAGTCCCGCAGCGAGGGGTAGCCGGGTGAGCGCTCGCCACACGACGGCCATGGGCTCGACCAGGGCAGCGTCGAAGACGGAGACCGCAGCGTCAAGTTCGTGGATGAGTTGCTCAGGTACAGTG
>DAIPLC010000011.1:0-17092 GCA_036769405.1 Acidimicrobiales bacterium | reverse complement strand
CACGTCGAAAGGGTACTGAGCCAGCAGCGCACCTACCTCAGCCATTTGACCTGGGTAGTAGTCGACTTCGAGTCCGACCTTGACCGGCAGTCCGGTGGCCTTGGCCGCCAGCGCGAAAGTTACGTACTCGTCAAGGGCGTTGCGCGCGTGGAAGTCGAAGTACGACGCCATAAGCGGACTCGTCGGTTCGTGACCCCACTTGTCCCAGAACGAACCAACCACCGCTCGCACGTCACGAAACCGGAAAGCGTGTTCGGTTAGTGCTAGTTCGGTTACCCCCTGGCGAGCGGCTTCCTCACAGTACGTCGCGAGTTGGTCGAGGCGGTACTCGACCGACGACTCGTCATGCGGCCACAGGTGCAGGTGGTAATCGAGCACCGAGTGTTAGGCGCCGAAACCGACGGACCGCTCAGTGGGCTTGGCCATCTCGACGTAGGAAATGCGCGCGGCGGGAACGCCCACGGTGCGACCCTTAACGTCAGTCAACCACAGCACCGCGTCGTTGTCGATGGCGTCGGCGACCTGCGCCTGCAAGTCAGCGGCGGTCGTGCCGGCAGCTACTTCAAGTTCGAGGTCCTTCATGGACTGCACGATGCCAATGCGAATCTGCATACTGCTCCTTAGTTCAACGTGCCTTCATGTTACGGCGATAGGGCAGACTAGTGACGTGACCAGCGACAACCTTTCGGACCGCAATCGCCAATGGGCCGCCACCATGGAGGGATTTCTCGCCGACGACGTCGTGCGGGCCCACAGCAATTCCGTGGCCGCCATCGAGGTACCGTCATCGGCGGACACCGCGGGACTCCCCCGCGTGGCGCGTGAGGAGCTTATTGACGCCTCCCTCGCCGTGGGGGCCACGCCTTCCCACGCCGCCGGTTCGCGGGTACGCGCCGAGGAGCCCGATCCTTACCGCACGTGCTTCGAGCGCGACCGTGACCGCATCCTCCACTCTTCCTCGTTTCGCCGACTCAGTGGCAAGACCCAGGTCTTCGTCTTCCCCGAAGACCACATGCGCACCCGACTCACCCACGCTCTCGAGGTCGCCCAGGTGGCCGTCAGCGTGGCCCGAGCCGTGGGCCTGAACACCGCGCTGACTGAGGCCATTGCCCTCGGCCACGACTGCGGCCACGGTCCTGGTGGGCACGCGAGTGAGGAAGCCCTCGACCCCTACGTCGACGGCGGGTTCGACCACGCGACGTGGGGCGCCAACGTGTCGCTCCTGCACCTCAACCTTTGCGCCGAGACGCTGGACGGCATTCGCAATCATTCGTGGTCTCGCCCCGCCCCGAGCACGCCCGAGGGTGAGGTCGTGTCCTGGGCTGACCGTATCGCCTACGTCTGCCACGACTTCGAAGACGCCGTCTCGGCCGGACTGGTGTCCGCCGAGGACCTTCCCGCTCTGGTGCGCGACCGGTGCGGCAGCAGTCGCGGCGAACAACTCGGCACGTTCATTCGCGCCATGATCAGCACCATTCAGGCCACCGGGCAAATCGGCATGGACCCACGCACCGCCGAAGCCCTCGCCAGTTTTCGCGCTTTCAACTACGCCGCCATCTACATGCGTGACGCCTCTCGACGACAGGCCCAGCGCGTGGTCGGCATGCTCCGAGCATTAGTGGAGCACTACGGGGCCTACCCGCACCTCCTGCCGGGTGAGGGTGACTTCCGTGACGACGTGGCCTCATCGTCGGCCGCACTCGCACAGAGTGTGGCCTATGTGGCGGGTATGACCGACCGCTACGCGTGTCGAAGTGCCGTGACCCTGCTCGATTGGCCCATCGACCAGTTGCCCAACGGCATCGACCGCTAACGAATCGTTAGTTCCTGTCGGTAGACGCGAGCGGGACCTTGCGCGGCGATCCGGGCCGCCAGCGCAGTGAAGGCCTGGGCCGCGGCGCTCTCTGGATTGCTCACCATGATCGGGGTGCCAACATCACCACCGGCCCGAAGCGCTGGTTCGAGCGGTACCTGACCAAGCAGGGTAATACCGAGTTCGCTAGCGAGTTGGGCGCCGCCGCCGGCGCCGAAGAGTTCGTACCGGGTGCCGTCGTCACCGATGAACCAACTCATGTTTTCGATAACGCCACGTACCGAGAGCTTGAGCTTCTTGGCCGCGTAGGCCGACCGCTGGGCCACTCGCTGGGCGGCGGGCTGCGGCGTGGTCACCACGTACATCTCGATTCGGGGTACAACTTCGGACAACGTGAGGGCCACGTCTCCCGTGCCCGGCGGCATGTCAATGAGCAGGAAGTCGGGCTCGTTCCACCAGGCCTCAGTGACGAGTTGCTCGATGGCCTTGTGCAGCATCGGGCCGCGCCAGATAACGGGTTGGTCGTCCGGTACGAAGTAGCCCATGGAGATGCACCGCACGCCATGCGCCAACGTGGGAATCACCAGGTCACCGAGAATGATCGGGTCGGTAGCGGCGCCGAGCATTTTCGGGAGCGAGAAGCCGTAGACGTCGGCGTCGAGGACACCGACGTTGTGGCCAGCCTGGGCCAAAGCAATAGCCAAGTTGATTGTGACACTCGACTTACCGACGCCCCCCTTGCCGGACGAGATACCGAGAACGCGCGTCTTTGACGTGCGCTCTAAGAAGGCGGGCTTGTTGTCGGCACCCATGCCGCCACGGAGGTAATTACGCAGGGCGAACCGCTCCTCTTCACTCATGACGCGCACGACCGGGGTGGCATCGGGAGCAAGACGAACAATTTCCGCCTCGAGGTACTCCCGCTGGGGCCAGTTAAGTACTGGCAGCACCAGCGTGACCTCACCGCTGGCCGACTCTTCGAGGAATGACAGTTCGCCTAATGTGCGCTGCAACTGGGGCTCACGAATATCGCACAGGGTGGAAAATGGAGTCGACGACATGGGGCTCTGCTCTCTAGGGGACGGTGAAAGGCTACCGGCTCAATCGAGCGACCACTCTCGACCTTTCGACCAATACAATCAACTTTGTGGGAAATAGTCCGAACGACCGAGAACTCGATCCGGCGCTCTTCACCGCCACGGTGACGAGTCTCGCGCACTCCTTTGGCGACAACACCCGTCGCAAGATTTTCCTCTTTCTTCGCGAAAACCCTGGGGCGACGGCAACGGAACTCGCGGAGCACTGCCACGTGCACCCCAACGTCGTTCGCCACCACCTCGAGAAACTGACCGAAGGTGGGTACGTCACCTCCGCCAATGTGCCCCGCTCGACGGCCGGTCGACCGGCCAAGGGCTACCGCGTCTGCGACAACAGCGTCAGTGTTGAGAGCTCCCTACGTCGCGACGCGCTCCTCGTGGCGATGCTCGAAATGGCGCTGGAGCGACTCGGCCCTGACGCCGCCGAAGTACTGGCCCACGACGTTGGCGTCGACTACGGTCGCGGCATCGCCGTGAATAACCCCGGTGCCGATGCCCCCACGGTTCGCGCCGCCATGACCTCGATTGCTGGCGTACTGACCGCGCACGGTTTCGCCGCCCGCGTTGAAGAGGCCGAGGCTGGTCACTCCGTAGTGTCCGATAACTGCCCCTTTGGCGCCGCTGCCCAGACTCACCCGGTGCTGTGTGCCGTGGACCGTGGGCTTATCGCCGGCATGCTCGAAGGGATGGGGGCGCCGCGCACCAACGTGACCTTGACCTCACGGGCTCGGGGCGATGACGACTGCCGCGTGACGGCCTAAGTCGTCGCATACTTTTAACCTCCCGCGGGGTGAATCGTCAGCCGGTAGCGGGGGCGAGGCTCTAACGTACTGCGGTGGCCTCAAACGTGACCTTCGCCCAGATTCTCCGTCACTGGGGGCGCCTCGGCGTCCTTGGCTTCGGTGGCCCACCGGCGCACATCGCGATGCTGCGCCAGCTCTGTGTCGTTGACCAGCAGTGGCTGAGTGCTGATGAGTTCGAACACGCCATTGCCACCACCGGCATGTTGCCCGGTCCCGCCTCGACGCAACTCGCCATTTACTGCGCGTGGCGTTTACGCGGCTGGCGCGGCGCCCTCCTCGGCGGGATCTGCTTCATCGTGCCCGGACTGATCATGATTGTGGCGCTGTCGGCCCTCTTTCTCGCCCACCACCCCTCGAAGTACTTGCTCGGCGCGGCCCTCGGCACGGGTGCGGTCGTGCCGGCGATCGCTCTCACCACTGCCTTGCAGATGCTGCCCGCCAGTGCCAAACAAGTGCGCGGGCACCGCGGGCGTCAACTCCGATGGGGTCTCTACCTGGTTGCCGGCGTGGTGACCTCCATTGTCGCGGCCCAGTTCGTCGTGCTGACCCTGCTCGCCTGTGGTCTCGTCGAAATCGTGAGTCGGCGGCCGACGGCGCCCTCGGCCCTAGCCGGAGGCCTCATCACCACGGCCCACGCCGCGGCGATGGGCGGACTCGGTGCACTGGCCTGGGTGGCCTTCAAAGTTGGTGCCCTCTCTTACGGCGGTGGCTTCGTCATCATTCCGTTGATGCAGCACGACGTCGTGTCGGTCTACCACTGGATGACCGGTGTGCAGTTCCTCAACGTGGTGGCCCTGGGGCAGATCACTCCCGGCCCCGTGGTATTGACCACGGCCGCCGTCGGCTACGCCGTGCACGGCGTGGTCGGTAGTCTGCTCGCCACCCTGGTGGCCTTTGGCCCGTCATTCATATTCATCATGGGTGGTGCTCGCCACTTTGAACGACTCCGCCAGAACGACACCGCCAAGGCCTTTCTCGCCGGGGCGGCACCGAGCGTTATCGGCGCCATCGCTGGCTCCACCGTCCCGCTCGCGCTGCTTCTCGCCCACCTGTGGCAACTCCCGTTCCTCGCCGCCGCGGCGCTGTGGCTGGGCTGGAAGAAGGGGTCGAGTGTCTACCCCCTCATTATCGCCGCCGCCCTCGGGGCGCTCGCGGCCGTGGCGTTGCCGGTTTAGGCCTTCATCCCCAGCGCCCGCATGTAGGGTGCCCCAACGGCCAGTTGACCCTTGCTCGGGTGGAGCTTTAGGAAGAGTCGGAACTGCTGACGAGCCAGTGACGCATTGCGCGGAATAACCGTGGCCACGATGGCGTAGTAAAGGTGGGTCGCGGGATCGTTCGGACCGTAGCGAACGGCCGAGCGGAGATACTCCAGTGACTGCGACACCACCTTGGGCGAACGAGAAGCACTCCCCGCCGAGAAGCTCAGCCAGCCCGTCTCCGTGAGGGCGGCAGCGTTGTGGGGCTGCAACTGCAACACCTTGGTATAGGCCGCGAGGGCCGCCAGCTCATTGCCGGCGGCGACATCGGCTTGTCCTTCATTCAGCAACTGCGTAATCTGCTGGGCGCCATTGACCGAGACGCCACCCGTCTGGGACATGCCCGCCTGGCGAAGTGAGACGTTAATAAACACCAAACCCACCGCGGCCAGGGCGAAACAGGTGAGGGCAATAATGAGGCGCGAGCGGGAGCGACGGCGCCGAGCGGTGGCCATTGGAGCCTCCACTTTGGCCAGTCGTTCACGCGCCTCCGCGAGGGCCTTTTCTTCCCGAGTGATAATCGACTGGAAGGTGGCCTCGTCGAGCTCACCCGCTTCGAGTTCTCGTCGGGCGTCGACGAGTGACGCTTCACGGAGCGCGATTTCGTCGAGTAGTCGCTGCGCGTTCATCGACGCCTCAACCGCGCCACAATCACCGCGGCGACCAACAAGAGGGCGACTGGCCCGACCCAGAGCAACGTGGTCAATCCACCCGCCGGTGGGGTCAGCAGCACCGTGGGTCCGTAGGCCCGCTCGATGGCGGTAAAGACTTGGGTGTCCGAATCGCCCGCCCGCACCATCGACGTAATCTGGGCGCGGACCGCGAGCGAGCTTGCCGCCGTGCTCTGCGCGACGGACAGGTTGTCACAGCTCGGGCACTTCACCAGGGTCTCAATATGGGCCACGCGCGTCTGCCAGGTACTCGGTGTCGACGGGGCCAGAAGGACCGAACCCACCAACAACACGAGGGCCACACACCAAAAACGGAACGAGGAGAGCATGCGCATTACAGCCTCGACACGATCGCTTGAAGTTGCCCCTGTGTAGCGGGACCAACCAAGGTCGCGGCAACCCGACCAGTTCGGTCAATCACGAACGTCGTGGGCGGGGCGGTGACCCCGTAGTGGAAGGCAATCGACCCCTGGGGGTCGGTGATGGAGGGATAGAGCGCGCCGTAGTAGCGCTCAAAGGAGCGGGCCGAAGCCACGGTGTCGTTATAGACCACGCCCACGATTTTGACGTGGTTGTTCCGCTGCGACCAGGCGAAGGAGGTGAGGTTGGGTGATTCCTGCTTACAGGGGGCGCACCACGAGGCCCAGAAATTGAGGATCACGATGTTGCCGCGTTCGTGCTGGAGTGACACAGTCCCCCCGGTGAGTGACGTGCCGGAAAACTCGGGGGCAACTTTCCCGAGGAGTGGCGAGTGCACCGCCGTGGCGTCGATGGGTGGGCGTGTCGCGAGGAGTGCGGTAAAGCCCACGGTCAGCACCACCAGCACCAACGCGGTCAGGGCGATAGCCCGGCGTCTCACGCGGTGGCCTCGTCACTGGAACGCCGACGTCCCAACGTCAGCGCACTACCGAGACCGACGATGAGACCACCGATCCAGAGCCAGGAGAGCAATGGCTCAACCGTCACACCCAGCACCACGGCGCCGACGGGAACATTGGTCTGGACCTGGGCTCCGGAAGTTGACCCGCCCTGACCAACGGCGTCAAAGGTCAAGTAGACGTCGCGAAAGAAGTTCGACGAGATGGCCGGGGTGCCCACGGCCTGGCTGCGACCGGAGAAGGTCGTAATGGCCGGCTGCAAACGGGCACCGTCGACGGTGACGTTGACGAGGGTTTGTGACTCGAGGGTCGAGGTGCGCTTGGCGAAGCCGTGGAAGGTGATGGCGTGGCCGTCGACCACGGTGCGCTGGTTGGCCGACAAGGTGACTTCCGTGCGCGACGTGTAGGACGACGAGACCACGATGCCCACCGCGAGAATGACAACCCCGAGGTGGACGACCATGCCCGCGGTCGAGGGTGACCGCAACACCGACCAGAGATCGTTGCGTCGTCGAGCGGCCGTCACGTTGTTCGCCAGGGTGCGCAGCGCCGAACCGGCGGCGGCCACCGCCAGAAATACCACGAGCAGAACGGCGTAGTGACGAACGCCGGCCACCTCCAGCAAGACAACACTGGCCACGCACATCCACGCCGTGACCCGCGCGCGACGCCAAATGGTTGGCCCGTCGAAACGACGCCAGCTCACGAGCGGGGCGAGCCCCATGAGCGCCAAGAGAGCGATGCTGCCCGGACCGGCCACGGCCGCGAAGTACGGGGTGCCAACAGTGACCTGTACGCCGTTAATGGCCTGGTAGAGCAGCGGGAAGACCGTGCCCAGCAAGACCACGAAGGCGAAGCCCACGAACAAGACATTGTTCATGACGAAGATGCCCTCGCGAGAGAGTGGGCTGTCAACTCCTACGGCGGTGCGCAGTTCGTCACCCCGCCAGGCAATGAGTCCGAGGCCACTGACCAAGCTGAGGCCGAAGAATCCGATGAGCACAGGCCCGAGCGTGGACGACGAGAAAGCGTGCACGCTCTGCAACACGCCCGACCGCGTAAAGAACGTCCCGAGAACGGTCAATGAGAAGGTGCCCACGGCGAGGGACAGGTTCCAGACCCGAAAGAGACCTCGACGGTCCTGCACGACCACGGAGTGGATGTAGGCCGTGGCGGTAAGCCAGGGCAACAAGGCGGCATTTTCGACCGGGTCCCAGCCCCAGAAGCCACCCCACCCCAGTACTTGGTAACTCCACCACGAACCGAGCACGATGCCCACACTGAGTGATCCCCACGCCAACACCGTCCAACGACGTTGTTCAATCGGCCACTGTTCGTGAACGCGACCACTGAGCAGCATGGCCATCGCAAAGGCGAAGGGCACCGTAAAGCCCACGAAGCCCGAATAGAGCAGTGGCGGGTGAATGGCCACGAGGGGGTTGTCCTGCAGCAACGCATTGGGGCCAGCACCCTGCAGCACGTGGGAGGGGTTCAACAAGAACGGGTCAGCCGGTCCCACCATCAAAAGGAGGAAGAAGCCCGCCACGATAAAGAGCACCATTGTGGCGTAGGAAACGACCTCGTCGTCTCGCTGGCGCCGGTAGTAGACCACCACCGCCACAACGAGCAGGGCGAGAATGAGTGACCAGAGGAGCAGGGACCCCTCGAGAGCTGACCACATACCGGTAATCGAGTACAACAACGGCGTAAAGGTGGCGTTGTTTTCCGCCACGTAAGCCAGTGAGAAGTTGTGGGTGACGAGGGCGGTCTGCATCGCTCCGACGGCCACCACAATCCCCAACAGCGACGCCAAGGCGGCGGGCAGTGCGTACGAACGACGCCCTCGACGAGCCACCAGTAACTGATTAACTACCCCGAAAACTGCGGAGAGAAAGCCGATGTAGAGACCAATGCGGCCAATCCAGCTGAGGATCACCGAACACTTCCGTTCTTCGCCTTTACCCGGTTGGGGTGGGCGGCTATGTAGTTCGCCGAGTGTTTCACCAGAATCTGGTTGCCCGAGAAATGCAGTGAATCGGCCGAGTCGAAGTGACCAACCACGACGACGGGGATGTTGGCCTGGAACAGCTGCGGAGGTGTGCCAGTCACGCTGACGGCCACACGATTCGCTTTCGAACCGTCGATGACGAACGAGGCGCCCGTGGCGGTACGAGTAATCGTGCCCTTCTGCACGACCCCCTCCAGCCGCAACGTCTCGGTGCCGTAGTGGTGCTTTTGCGCCAGCACTTCGTCAACGGTCACGAAGTAGTTGAGGTTCCTCAGGAGTCCCTGACTAAGCAGCAGCCCGACCGCCCCCACCAGCACGACGAGTACGCCAATGGTTCGTAGATTGCTCGAACGCTTGCGCGGCGCGAGGACGACAGGCGTCAGATCGACGCGGTCACCCTCGGCCACGACGACCTCGCCACCAGAGTGAGACGCCATACAGCGCCGGAGCACCAAAGGAGAAGAGATAGCCAGCAATGACGTAGTGCATTAGGCACCTTCCCGTTGACGTTCCACCACGGCGGCGGCCAGGTGGGCGCGGAGCGCGTCATCGCTGCGGACCTCGAGGCGATACCGAGCGCGAAGCAGCCAGAAGTACCAGAGCGTGAAGGCGATGAAGCTCAGTAGCAGCGTCCACAACATCGAGCCGTGGACCGACACCTTCCCCGAGACTGTCAAGACCGTGGCATTCTGGTGCAGTGACTTCCACCACGTCACGGCGAAGTGGATGATGGGAACGTTGAGCGCCACCAGAATGCCGTAGACGGCACTGCGACGAGCGCGCGTCTCCGGGTCGTCGTTGGCGCGTCGCAGCGCCAAGTAGCCCAGCGCGAGTACGAGCAAGATGGCCGTCGAGGTGAGACGGGCATCCCAGGCCCACCAGACACCCCACGTGGGCCGGCCCCAGATGGATCCCGTCACGAGGGTGAGAGCGATGAAGAGCACGCTGACTTCCATGGCGCAGTAGGCGACACGGTCCATGGTGGCGGAACGGGTGCGCTTCCAGAGGTAGAGGGCCGAGGCGATCGTGGTGGTGCCGAAGGACACGTAGAGGGCTACCCACGCGAGAGCGGGGTGAACGTAGAGCATGCGGACTAAGTCACCGCCGCCATCGTGCATCGTCGCCTTAGGGGTAACCCAGAGACCGAGAATGACGGTACCGATCAATGAGATGAGAGTGAGGGGGCCGAGTAGCCGCTGCGTCACTTTATTCACTATTCCTCCAAGACCCCGTAGAGCAAAACGCCGATGGCCACGTAGCCCGCAAGGGCGACGAGGTCAATGACCCACCACTCCCACAGTGCTCCCCCGTGAAGGGCGGCGCTGAAGGAACGCTCACCCGCCACTAACAGTGGGGCAAAGGCCGGGAGGGCGAGAATTGGCAACAAAGTTGCCGGTCCGTCGTCTCCAGCGGTCAATGCTCCGTAGAGCGTACCAGCGCAGGCCATCGCGCCAAGCGTGACAAAAACACTCGGCAGCGCGTGCACCGTACCCACCAACGAGGTGTGGAGCACCACTACCGTGCCGGCGAGGAGAAGGCCCGCAGCCACCCAGAGTTCAACGGCCAACGCGACTGTTTTTCCGAGGAAGACCCCCGCCGGATCCATACCCAGTGTCGCGACCGATTCGGCGGTACCCGGGGTTTGCTCAACCGCCTGAGAGCGGTTAATCATGAGCAAGGCCACGAAGAGCGTTACGAGGTAGAACAGACCAGGGGCGGCCCGAGAGTGCCCAGCGTCGGCTGGCCCGAGCGCCAAACCACACAGCAGCAGGGCGAGAGCGCCAAAGGGCAAGACCTGCCAGAGCAGTACCTTGCTGCGGAGTTCAATGCGCAGGTCCTTGCGGGCCACCAACCACGCCACGCGAATCATGGGCCCTCCACCAAACGGCCGCCGGCCATGACCAGCAAATCAGGAGTGAGCGTCGTGGAACGAAGAGCGTCGTGCGCACTCATCACCACGGTGGCCCCACCTCGCTGGACGTCGCCCAGAAGTCCATCGAAAAACTGGCGGCCCTGGTCGTCGAGCGAGGCGTAGGGCTCGTCCAGCAACCAGAGTTCGGCTCGTCGCACCAAGAGCCACGCGAGCCCCAATCGGCGGCGCTGACCGGCCGAAAGATCCTTCGTCCGGACCGCGCGACGGTGCGCGAGGCCCACGCGCTCGAGGGCGGGCGCGATGTCGGCGAGTGGCCGCCCTAATGCCCTTGCGGCGAAGGTGAGGTTCTCCTCCACACTCAAGTCGGCGTAGAAGGAGCCGTCGTGGCCTAACCAACCCACGCGGCGGCGAACCTCAGCGTGGTGGTGCAGCAGGTCGACGCCTAAGACGGTGGCCTCCCCCGTCGTGACAGGAAGGACGCCGGCCAGCAGGCGAAGGAGGCTGGTCTTGCCTGACCCGTTGGCACCAGTGACCACGGTGAGAGACCCTGCTGCCAACGTCACCGAGACGCCACTCAATAAAGGGAACTGTTGCTGGACCGCGACCACGTCACGCAGCTGCACCGCGGGCGTGGTCATGACGACTACTTCGCCAGTGAGGCGAGGTCGGCGGCCACCATCATTTCGATGAGTCCGTAGAAGTCGGTTTCGCACCGCCAGCCCAGTTCGCGCTGCGCCTTCGTGGCGTCACCCACCAAGAGATCAACCTCGGCCGGACGTAAGAAGGCGGGGTCGACCACCACGTGGTCCTCCCAGTTCAGTCCGGCGGCCGAGAAGGCCACCTCGCAAAGTTCGCGCACCGAGTGCGTTTCACCCGTGGCGATAACGAAGTCTTCGGGCGTATCGCGCTGCATCATCAGCCACATGGCGCGCACGTAGTCGGCGGCGTAGCCCCAGTCGCGCTTGGCGTCGAGGTTGCCGAGTCGAAGTTCGGTCGCGAGGCCGTGCTTGATGCGGGCAACGCCATGCGTGACCTTGCGCGTCACGAACTCGAGGCCCCGTCGGGGTGATTCGTGGTTGAACAAAATGCCGCTGCTGGCGTGCAGGTGGTAACTCTCGCGGTAGTTGACCGTGATCCAGTGTCCGTAGACCTTGGCCACGCCGTAGGGCGAGCGAGGGTAGAAGTCAGTCTCTTCGTTCTGCGGCACTGATTTCACGCGGCCAAACATCTCCGACGAACTTGCTTGGTAGAAGCGGATCTCGGGGTCCACGGTGCGAATGGCGTCGAGCATGCGAGTAACACCAAGAGCGGTGGTCTCACCCGTCAACACGGGCTGGAGCCACGACGTCTGCACGAAGGACTGGGCGGCGAGGTTGTAGACCTCATCAGGATGTGATGCTTTGAGCACGTTAATAAGGGAGACTTCGTCCATGAGGTCGCCCGAGAGCAACGTCAGACGGTCCTGGATGTGACCAATGCGCTCAAAATTCTCACTCGACGATCGTCGCACGATGCCAAAGACTTCGTAGCCCTCACCCAGAAGGAGTTCGGCCAAGTAGGAGCCGTCTTGTCCCGTAATGCCCGTAATGAGCGCACGCTTGGTCATTTTGGCCCCTTCCACACCAGCGAGACACCAGTCTCAACCAATGGCAAAGCCTACTCGTGAGTATTAAACGCCATGGCTAGGGTGGCCTGATGGTCACAATCGCCGTCGTTAGTTTTCGCCTGGGCGGGGGTGACGGCGTTTCTATTGAAGTGGCGAAGTGGATCGCGGCCCTGCGCTCGCTGGGACACACCGTTCGTACCGTGGCCGGCGAAGGTCCGGTCGACCACCTGGTGCCGGGACTTGCCCTCAACGCCGCCACACCACCCCGTGCGAACGAGCTCGAGGCCGCCCTCGACAGCGCCGACCTCGTGATTGTCGAGAACCTGCTGTCCCTCCCCTTGAATCTCGGCGCCCGCGATGCCCTCACCGAGGTGCTCCGTGGCCGACCGGCCCTCCTGCACCACCACGATTTACCCTGGCAGCGTGAGCACCTCGCCCACCTCGAGGGCCCCGCCGATGATGCCCGCTGGGCCCACGTCACCATCAATGAGCTGTCGCGCCGCGAATTGGCGGACCGAGGCATCTTCGCCGAAGTGGTGCGCAATCGTTTTGACTGCGACCCTCCCACGGGTGCGCGCGACGCGACGCGAGCGCTTCTCGGCGTTGGCACGACACCCCTCGCCCTCTGTCCGGTACGCGCCATCGGCCGGAAAAACCTCACCGGAGCGCTGCGACTCGCCGAGCAACTCGGCACCACCCTGTGGCTGCTCGGACCGGCCGAAGACGGCTTCGACGAAGACCTGGAGCGCCTACTTACCGGTGCCACCGTTCCCGTGCTGCGGGGGATGCCGGCGGGAACCACCATTCATGACGCCTACGCCGCTTGCGATCTCGTCATTCTTTCCTCCACCTGGGAAGGGTTTGGCAACCCGGTGCTTGAGTCAGTAACCCATCGCCGGCCCCTCGCGCTCAACCGCTACCCCGTCGCACTCGAGCTCCTTGACTTCGGTTTCTCCTTCGCCTCCCTCGAGGACCTCGATGAACTGCGCCGCGAGCTTGCCCATCCCGATACCGCCAAGCGTGACGCCAATCTCGCAGTGGCGAGGGAGCACTTTGCTCTCGCCGACCTGCCCGACGTGCTGGCGTCGTTACTTCACCGTCACTTTGGCCGACTCGACCTATAAAGTCACGAAGATGGTTCAGTACGACGAACGTCCCGCCTCCGTTGAGCGACGCCAGCACTTTCTCGACGTCGCCAAGCGGGTCTTCGCCTCGAGTGGCTTCCAGTCCACGACCATGGACGACATCGCCCGCGAAGCTGGCTTCACTAAGCCCATCCTCTACCAGCACTTCCCGTCCAAGGGCACCCTGTACCACGAGATTGTCGCGGCGACGGGAGCCACGCTGATCAACGGCATGATGCAGGCGGTGTCGGCCAAGGTGCTACCGCGCGAAAAAATCCTGGCGGCGTTCCACGTCTATTTCGACATGGTGGTCAACGATTCCGACGCCTTCCGCATTCTCTTCATGCACGCCCACGACGGTGAGACGGCGGCCGAGCTTCGCGAAGTCGAACTGAACTTCGTTTCCTTCATCGTCCCCTACATTGACTCGTCGATGGACAACGAGCAGCGCAGTCTGTTGGCGGCGGGCATTGTCGGCATGGCCGAAGGATCAGCGATCTACTGGTTAATCCAGCAAGAACACCGTGGCTGGCCCAGACCCGAAGCCGGGGTTTCAGAGAAGATGGCCGCCCACTGCGCCACCCTGGCGTGGGGTGGACTGCGCGCCCTGCTGCGCGACTAGCGCAACTTCAGACCCGAGAGCGATCGGGCAATAATCAGGCGCTGGATTTCACTCGTGCCTTCGAAGATGGTGTAAATCATCGCGTCGCGGTGCCAGCGCTCCACCGGGTAGTCGCGGGTGTAGCCGTACCCCCCGAGGATTTGAATGGCCTTGCTGGTCACGCTCACCGCCGCTTCGCTGGCCGCGAGCTTGGCCATTGACCCCTCGCCATTGGTGAATGGTTGCTGCTGAGCGGCCATACCGGCCGCGCGCCACACCAACAGTCGGGCAGTCTCGATCGCCACGGCCATATCCGTCAGGGCAAAGGCAATGGCCTGGTTCTCGATGATCGGTCGGCCGAACTGGACTCGCTCCTTGGCGTAGTCCCGGGCGTACTCGTAGGCGGCCCGGGCGATACCAATGGCCTCCGCACCGACCGCTGGTCGCGAGAGTTCAAAGGTCGCCATGGCCGCCTGCTGCGAGGAACGCACGCCCTCGCGCGCCCTGGCGAGGCGCTCATCGAGGCGCTCCTTACCCCCCAATAACAAGCGACCGGGCAGGCGGCAATCGTCCAAGATCACTTCGGCCGTGTGGCTGGCCCGAATCCCCATCTTCTTGAACTTCTGCCCCATGCGGAGGCCCGGTGTCCCCGCGGGAATAACGAAGGAGGCTTGACCACGAGCGCCCAGGGCCGGATCAACGGTGGCCACCACGAGGTGCACCGCGGCAATGCCACCGTTACTCGTCCACGTTTTAACGCCGTTGAGTACCCACTCGTCGGTCGCCTCGTCGTAGATGGCGCGAGTGCGCAGTGAGGAGACGTCGCTCCCGGCGTCCGCTTCGGACACCGCAAAGGCCGCCACTTGTGGATCACCGGGGGTGCCAAAGCAGGCCGGAATCCACTCCAACTGCTGCTCGGGCGTTCCCGCCGCTAACAGGCCGGCCACCGCCAGGGTGGAGCCCATAATGCTCATGCACAGACCAGCGTCACCCCAGGCCAACTCCTCCAGGGCCACCATCAAGGTCAGGCCAGTCGGGTCGGCGTAGGCGTTGGCGAAGAAATCGAAACTGTAGATGCCCGTTTCGGCGGCGGTGCGAATGAACTCCCACGGGGTCTCTTCTCGTTCGTCCCACTCCTGAGCGATAGGACGCATAGCGGAAACGGCGAACTCGTGCACCCACGATTGGATGGTGCGCTGATCATCGTTGAGCGACATTGAAAAAGAATCCACCGGACCACTTCGCCTGTTCTTAACTTCGAACTTAGTGGTCGGCGAGAAATGGAAAGAGCCGCTGCCCGAAGGCAGCGGCTCTTTTCAAATTCGAATGAATGGTTAGTTCAGGACGACGCGCTTGGCGAGTGGGCCACGGTCACCGGGCTCCACATCAAACTCGACCGTCTGACCCTCGACGAGCGTCTTACGACCCTCACCCTGGATCTCCGAGTAGTGAACAAAGACGTCTGGCTGGCCATCAACAGCGATGAAACCCCAACCCTTCTCGTCATTGAACCACTTAACGGTTCCTACAGCCACTGGGGCCTCCTTGTTTCTTTGCAACCGACACTTCGTCGGCTCCGGAGGGAACCACAACGGCAACCTCATCCCTAACCATAGAGGCTGGCGGGAGATTTACCAAATCTATTCAGGGACGACGGATTTGAGTTCCCGCCGGGCTGTCTTCGACAATCCAGCCCAGGGCCACCAGCGCGTCACGCAAACGATCCGCTTCCGCCCAGTTTTTCGCCTGGCGGGCCTCGTCGCGGGCGACCACCAGCTCCTTCGTCGACTCGTCACTCTCGTCGGCTGCGCCCTCGACTCCCAGTCCCAAACTGGCGAAAAGCACGGCAATTGCAAGGGCGAGCTCGTGAGCGGCCGCTTCGTTGCCCTCGTCGGCCAGCGCATTAGCGGTGGAAAGGGCTTCAAAGAGTTCGGCCACCGCTACGGGGGTATTCAGGTCATCGTCCAGCAGCGCAGCGACACGCGTGACCAGTTCCTCGCTGGCCCCCGCGAAGGCAAAGTCCGCTCGGCGGACGAACGAGGCGCCGGCCAACGTCGGTAGCGCGAACCGCCGGGCCAGGGCGTCCAGACGGGCCAGTCCGCGCTCGGCGTCGGCAATCGTGGTGGGCGATACTTCAATCGGTGATCGGTAGTGCGACCGCAGCACGAGCAGTCGGTAAGCCCGAGCGTCGGTGCGCTCAAGCATGTCGGTGAGCGACGTGAAGTTCCCGAGGGACTTACTCATCTTCTGATCGCCGACCATCACCCAGCCGTTGTGGCCCCAATGCTGCGCGAAGGGTCGATGAGCGGCGACGGCCTGGGCCCGCTCATTCTCGTGGTGGGGGAACTTGAGATCGAAGCCACCACAGTGGAGGTCAAAACCGTCACCGAGCAGGTCCAGCGACATCACTACGCACTCGGTGTGCCACCCCGGTCGGCCATCGCCGAAGGGGGCTGGCCACGAAGGCTCGTTGGGCTTGGCGAACTTCCACAGCGCGAAATCCAGGGGTGAGCGCTTCTCGTCGTTGGCCTCAATGCGGGCGCCGGCCCGCAACGACTCCAGAGGTTGCCCAGCGAGGAGACCATAATCCGGTACCCGACGGACGTCGAAGTAGAGGCCGTCGCTGGTGACGTAGGCCACGTCGTCAGCGAGAAACTGCGAAATAAGTGCCACCATGCCGTCGACGTAGGCGGTCGCGTGGGGCACTTCGTCGGGTCGGGCCACGCCAATGGCGGCCATTGCCTTCCACCACTCATCTTCGTAGGTCGAGGCCACGGCCGTCTCGGTCGTGCCCTCGCGGAGGGCTCGGCCGATGATGTTGTCGTCAATGTCGGTGATGTTGGAGACAAAGCGCACGTTCAGGCCCTGAAAGGTGAACCAGCGCCGCGCGACGTCCCAGACCAGCGTGAATCGACCGTGGCCGAGGTGGGGTAGGTCGTAGACAGTGGGTCCGCAGACGTACATTGAGAGGTGTCCGGGCTCGCGCAACGCGAGGGGACGCACCTCACCGTGAACAGTGTCAAAGAGTCGCAGCACCCCTCAAACTTAGACAACTTCGACCATCCCAATCGCCGCCGTTCTAAACTTCGTTGCTATGACTGACACTGCCCCCCGCGCCATTCCCGACAAGCCGACGGTCGATGGCCTTGAGGCCGCCTGGATCGACCGCTGGGATGCCGAGGGCGTCTACGCCTTCGACCGCACCGCCACCCGCGACCAGGTCTTCTCGATCGACACCCCACCGCCAACCGTGTCGGGCTCGCTCCACATCGGTCACGTTTTTAGCTACACCCACGCCGACGTCATCGCCCGATACCAGCGCATGGCCGGTAAGCACGTGTTCTACCCCATGGGCTGGGACG
>DAIPLC010000138.1:0-4020 GCA_036769405.1 Acidimicrobiales bacterium | reverse complement strand
CGGAGGCGGTCCATCAGGGTGGCGTCGACGTCGCGCGAGGAGATCCACGACGCCAGGGCGAATTCTGAGAGCCACAGGAAGAAGGACACGGCCAGAATCTGCATGTCGGCCGCCGGAGGTGACCAGAGCCCGAAGGGCAAGGCGATCAGCGCAATGACCTCAATGGCCACGATGCCGATACCGACCAACCAACGAGTGACAATCATCGCGGTTGCCGTCGGGGTCAGCAAGCCGTCCTTGAGGGCTGAAATATTGCCCCAGGTCCAGCGGCGACGCTGCTTCTTAAAGTCACTCCACGACCACGGGGATGTGATCTGCACAATGGAGTACACGAAGCCAAAGCTCAGGCCTCGTTCGACGGCGTTGTGACCAACGGTCAAGTCCTCCGACGCCGAAACGGGGTAATCCCACGACACGGTGGCCTCGGCCGAGCCGCGGAAGGTCAATCCCTCGCCGTGGACCCACAGTGGGTGGCCGAAGCCCTGGAAGAAGGCACAGTCGGTCAGGCACGAAATGGTGCGCACGTCATCGAGGTGGGTGAGGAATCGACCATAGCCACGGCGCGGTGACACGACGCCCTCGACGATGTCGTAGTCGGCACCGAAAACGTCAATGAAGTACTGACGGGTAGGCAAAGAGTCATCATCGATCATGATGACCTTGACGTCACGGCGGGCCAGACCACGGTGCGCGCGCACGCGTCGCGAGTACTCCTGCGCCCGTGCCTTGTAGTGCGCCAGGGTGGTGAACTCCTGCGGCACGACGATGACTTCGTCAGCGCCGTAGTAGAGGTTTTCAACGCCCGGCTCCACGACAACCCAGAACTGGTAGGGGAAGGGCAGGTCGTAGGCCTTGACTCCGGCGATGATGCCGTTGACCGAGTCGTAATTGCCGATGGTGGTGATCTGAATGATGGCCTCGGTGGCGCCGGAGGTTCCCATGCGACGCTTGTGCGTCAGTAGGTAGCGTGCGTACCCGCTCGCCATCAAGAACAGCTCGACGAAGGGGAACATCCAGGTCAAAAAGAGTAAGCGACTCATGCGTGGGCCTCCACGGTGGTGAATGATTCGTTAACGGTTCGTACTGCTTCGAGTAGTGGTGTTGCTACGCCGGCACTGGCGGCAAAGCCAATCAGGCCGTCGAGGTCCTTTGGCAGGCAGTGCCCACCGAAGGGGTAGCCACCTCGGGTGCCGTAGTCGGGGTTGGTGCTGGCTTCAGCTGAACGCACCACGACTTCGCCGATGGCGTCACCGCTAATACCGAAGACTTCGGCGATCTTGTACATCTCGTTGAAGAAGCTGATCTTGGTGGCATTGAAGCAGTTGTGGACGATCTTGACGAGTTCCGATGACGTCGTGTCAGGGAAGATACGCATCTCGCCGCCCAAGGGAGCAAACAGCTCGCGAAGCTCTTCACGGGCGTACGCGCTCCGAGAGCCAATGACCGTGATTGTCGGACAGACCGCGTCGTGCGCGGCAGACGCCTCGCGCAAAAACTCCGGCGTACTGGCCACGACCACCTGGGCCGTTGACTGATCCAACTCGCTACGCAGGAGGCCAGTGACCAAACGATCGGTGGTCCCGGGCGCCACGGTGGAGCGAATGGCCACGATGTGTGAACCCGTTCCACGGGCAATTGAGTGACCCACGGAAGACACTGCGGTGGTCAACATCGTGAGGTCAAAGCCCGTTTCGTCACTGGGGGTGGGAACGCAGATAAAGATGATGCTGTCGCCGTCCGGCGATGGCATCTTCACAGTGGCCCGCTTGCCTTCGTTGAGCAGTCGGCAGACCGTGGAGGGGTTGACGTCAACGAACCGAACGTCGTGACCGAGGCCGAGCAGTGCGTGGCCCGTGGCGACGCCCACGACACCGGCGCCGACGATGACAACGCGGCGAGGGGTGATGGACAGGGTCGTCGGATTGAGAAAGTCAGGCGTAGTGGTGTTGAACGTGATTGACATACGCATTGAACATAGTGTGCGCAATATTCGATTACGTCGACAAAATTTTTTACGTTGGAATAATTTTCATTTCCTACCAACCGCGGAAGGGTGAAGAGTCCAATAAAGAAAAAACATTTTTCTCAGACTTTTCACCTACTACCTACTACCGTTTTGAACGTGAACCGAACCACCACCCTCCTTTTGAGTGCGGCTACCGCCCTCGCCCTTTCCCTCACGCCACTCAGCGCCGGCGCTGCATCCACCAGCCTGCACGTGAAGGGTATCGACGTGCTGTTCTACGCCAACAGCTCCTACCCCTCATCGAGCCAGCTCCAAAGCGAGTCCGCCTCAGCCAGCACCTTTGTTAGTGGCCTCGGGGCCAACACCGTTGGGTTGACCTTTCCCTTCTTTACTCCCGGCTACCAGAGCAACACGGTGATCGCCGGCAACAACCCCATCGCCCCAGGAACGGGCTCGACTCCTACGGCCGCTCAGCTCGACGTCGTCATCAAGAACATGGTCTCGAAGAAGCTGAACGTCGTCCTGCGCCCCATTATCGACGAACAGACGCTGCAGTCGCGTTGGCGTGGCGCACTCGCCCCGACCGATCTCACGAAGTGGTTCGCTTCGTACAAGGCCGCGTTGACGCCCTATCTCACCTTGGCCGCCACAGACCACGTCAGTGGCGTGGACTTGGCCATTGAGCTGAACTCACTCGCGTCCAACACGGCACTATGGTCCTCACTCGTCAGCTGGGGCAAGACGCTGTACTCGGGTGAATTAATCATCAACCCTATGGCGCGCGGATCAGTAGGCCCCACGATTCCGGGCGCCAGCGAATGGTTTGACTTCTACCCTGGCCTCAACGCGACGCCGACGGCGTCCGTCCTCACATTGGTGGGGCTGTGGAAGAGTTACGCCGCGGGACTGCACCTGCCGGGCAAACCCTCGCAGCAGGTCATTGGTGAAACGGGCATTCTGGCCCAGACCGGCATGTACCGGTTCCCCTACTTGTACTACTACACAGGCGCCTTCAACCAGGCAATCCAAGCCACGTGGTACACCGCGGCGTGCCAATTCACCAAGCAGCAGGGCTACAAGGGCATTTTCTTCTGGGACTACGTGCTGGGACAGCCCACCCCGTCCAGCACCACGCCGGACACGAAGCACCCCGGCTCGATTCAGCCCGCGACGCAGACCGCCATCAAAGCCTGTTTCAACTAGCGGCTCGCGGCATCCTCGGTTGAGACCAACTGACGGGCCGCACGGGCCTCGTCAACGCGTGACACGGGGGTCGTCTGCGGCGCCCGCATGAGCCGTTCGGGGTCCGACACGGCCAACGCCGCAATCTTCTCAATCGAGACCGCAAGTGCCTCAAGAGTCTGAAGGCTTTCCGTCTCAGTTGGCTCAAACATGAGCGCCTCGTCGACGATCAAGGGGAAGTAGACCGTCGGAGAGTGGAAGCCCTCTTCCAGCAAGGCCTTGGCAACGTCCAGACCACGAACACCATGCTCGGCCTTGAGCGCCGATGCCGTCAGTACGGCCTCGTGCATGCAGGGACGGTCGTAGGCGGCGGGCAGGGTGTCGCGCAGGCGGTGGCGGAGCCAGTTGGCGTTCAGCACGGCGTGCTGGGCGACCTTGGTCAGCCCATCGCCACCGTGCACGTTGATGTACGCCAGGGCGCGAGCGAGCACGAGCGCATTGCCGTGCCAGCCGTGGACACGACCAATGGACTGCGACGGTGTGAACCAATCGAAGGTCCCGTCAGCCAACTTCGTGGCCTTCGGACCAGGCAGGAATTCAACCAGCCGCTGCGACACCGCTACCGGACCGGCACCCGGACCACCACCACCGTGTGGAGTGGCGAACGTCTTGTGCAGGTTCATGTGGACCACGTCAAAGCCCATGTCGCCCGGGCGCACGGCACCCAAAATGGCGTTCAGGTTGGCGCCGTCGTAGTAGAGCAGTCCGCCAATCTCGTGCACCGCCTCGGCAATCTCGACGATCTCCTCCTCGAAGAGACCGACCGTATTGGGGTTGGTCAACATAATGCCGGCGACATCGGGACCGAGCGC